>CALDUO010000265.1 GCA_937923745.1 uncultured Granulosicoccaceae bacterium | reverse complement strand
TCGTTTTCGGTCAGGTGTTTTTTACGCACCCGAATAGACTCCGGCGTCACTTCGACCAGCTCGTCATCGTCGATAAACTCCAGTGCCTGTTCCAGTGAAAAGACAATGTGTGGTGTTAACACAATGTTCTCGTCGGTACCGGATGCGCGCACGTTGGTCAGCTGTTTGCCCTTGAGTGCATTGACGGTGAGGTCGTTGTCACGCGAGTGAATGCCGATCACCTGGCCCTCATAAATAGAGGCGTTCGCGCCAATAATGAGACGGCCGCGCTCCTGCAGGTTAAACAGCGCGAAGCCGGCAGCTTTGCCCTGACCGTTCGAAATCATTACGCCGTTACGTCGTTGGCCAATCTCGAAGGGCAGTCTGGGGCCGTAGTGCTCAAACACGCTGTAAATCAGGCCTGAGCCCTGCGTGGCGGTTAGAAATTCGGTGCGAAAGCCAATCATGCCGCGAGCAGGTGCGATGTAATCGAGTCGAACGCGTCCCTTGCCGTCAGGCATCATGTCTTTCAGGTCGGCACGCCGTTCGCCCATTTTTTCCATGACGGCACCCTGGTGCTGTTCCTCCACGTCAATGGTGATGCGTTCATAGGGTTCTTCGGTTTTGCCGTCGACCTCACGGGTAATAACAACCGGACGACCCACCGCGACTTCGTACCCTTCGCGACGCATGTTTTCAATCAGCACCGACAAGTGCAGTTCGCCCCGGCCTGATACGCGGAAGGTTTCACTTTGTTCGGTGCGCTCGACGCGCAGCGCCACGTTGTGCAGCAATTCGGTTTGCAGTCTGTCCCAGATATTTCGGCTGGTGACGTACTTGCCCTCTTTACCGGCAAACGGTGATGAGTTGGGTTGGAAGAGCATGCTGATGGTCGGTTCGTCGACCGTGAGCGGTGGCAGGGCTTCGACAGTAGACGGGTCGCAGAGGGTGTCTGAGATATGCAGCTTGTCGATGCCGGTGATTGCAACGATGTCGCCTGCGTTGGCTTCGCTGACCTCAATACGTTCGAGCCCGTGAAAGCCGAGCACCTGTAGCACTTTGCCACTGCGCTGCTCGCCCTCGGTGTCGATCAGTTTGACCTGAGAGTTCGCCTTGAGCGTGCCACGATTGATTCGCGCAATACCGATAACACCGACATAACTGTTGTAGTCCAGAGACGATATCTGCATTTGCAGTGGGCCGGTCAGATCAACCTCCGGCGCTGGCACTTGCTCAACGATGGTTTCAAACAGGGGTTGCATATCGCCTTCACGTGCGTCGGGATCAACACTCGCATACCCATTGATTGCCGACGCATAAATGACCGGAAAATCGAGTTGCTCATCAGTAGCGCCAAGGCGATCAAACAAATCGAAGGTCTGATCGAGTGCCCACGAAGGTCGGGCACCGTCCCGGTCTATCTTGTTAATGACAACAATGGGGCGAAAGCCCATGTTAAAGGCTTTTTGTGTCACAAAGCGCGTTTGTGGCATCGGCCCCTCGGCAGCATCTACCAGCAGTAACACCGAGTCGACCATGCTTAATACACGTTCAACCTCACCGCCGAAGTCGGCGTGGCCAGGGGTGTCTACAATGTTGATCCGGTAGTCATTCCATTTGATGGCTGTGTTTTTCGACAAAATGGTGATGCCACGTTCTTTTTCGATGGCATTGGAGTCCATCAGCCGTTCCGTTGGAGCTAGCCTGTCGTCCAGCGTGCCTGACTGCTGCAGAAGTTTGTCGACGAGGGTCGTTTTGCCATGATCGACGTGCGCGATGATGGCGATGTTTCTGAGTTTCTGAATCACGAGGGGATGGGCCGTATTGGTGGGTGCTGTAAACGCCGCAAGTATACAGGCTGGCCCGGTTAAGCGCGATGAATGTTTTGACAGACAGCCGTTTTTACCCGGTCATTGGGTGATTTCTGTGCCACAGACCCGTTTTGGGTGCAAAAATGACAGCAGCTTATGTGCAGTTTTGACGTGGTATTGTTTCGCTACACGCTTAGTTAACGGAGCATACACGATGGCTGAACCAACCCTGAAAAGCCGAATCGAGACAACCGCTTTGCTGGTGGACGTGGCGATGGGACGCAGCGCTGCCGATACCGTCATTCGCGGAGGGCGTTGGGTTAATGTGTACAGCGGCGAGATCATCGCCGACACAGACATTGCCATCGTCAGTGGGCGGTTCGCGTATGTGGGTCCCGATGCGAGTCACACCATCGGCGAGCAAACCAGCGTGATTTATGCGGACGGGCAGTATCTGGTGCCCGGACTGTGTGATGCGCATATGCACATTGAGAGTGGCATGCTGACTGTCACTGAATTTTCGCGGGCGGTGATGCCGCACGGTACCACCACCATGTTTGTTGATCCGCACGAGATCGGCAATGTACTGGGTATGCCGGGTATCAGACTCATGCATGATGAAGCGCTGGCGATGCCCATCAACGTGTTTGTACAAATGCCCAGTTGTGTACCTTCAGCCCCCGGGCTTGAGGTGGCCGGTTGTCAGCTTGGCGTCGATGATGTGCGTGAGGCCATGACATGGCCCAACATTATCGGTCTGGGTGAGGTCATGAATTTTCCCGGCGTGTCGAACAACGACCCGGTGATGGCCGGTGAAATAGCGGCCACCGTGCAAGCCGGCAAAACGGTGGGTGGTCATTATGCGTCGCCTGATTTGGGTTTGCCGTTTCATGGCTATGTGGCAGGTGGTCCGACCGATGATCATGAGGGCACACGTGTCGAAGATGCTATCGCTCGGGTGCGACAGGGTATGCGCGCCATGTTAAGGCTCGGGTCTGCGTGGTATGACGTGGCGGCACAGATTAAAGCGGTAACCGAGTCGGGGCTTGATCCAAGAAACTTTATCCTCTGCACCGACGACTGTCATTCTGGCACGCTGGTCAACGATGGACACATGAATCGTGTCGTGCGCCATGCTATCGCTCAGGGGCTGCGGCCCATCACTGCCCTACAAATGGCAACGCTGAATACAGCGCAGTACTTTGGTTTGGAACGGGAGTTGGGCGCTATCGCGCCCGGTCGGCGTGCTGATTTAATACTCTCCGATGACTTAACCACATTGCCGATTAACCGTGTCATCGCACGGGGTGAGACCGTGGCCGAGGCTGGCCGGTTAACGATTGATCTACCGTCCTTCACCTATCCCGACTTCTCACTGAACACCGTCAATACCGGCAAGCGCTTCGCTGCAACCGACTTTGACATTCAAGTGGCCGAGCCGTGTGAAACCGTGATTGCCAGAGTCATTGGTGTTGTTGAAAATCAGGCGCCCACCCAAGCGCTGCAGGCCACCTTGCCGGTTGATCAACTTATGGTGGGTATGGATCAGTCTGCTGATGTGTGCCAAATTGCCTTAGTGGAACGACATCGTGGTACAGGTGGTGTGACCAATGCGTTTGTGTCAGGCTTCGGGTATAACAGGCCGTGCGCAATGGGTTCCACTGTGGCGCATGACAGTCATCATATGATTGTTGTTGGCACTGACAAATCAGATATGGCGTTGGCTGCCAATGCGTTAAGTGATATGGGCGGCGGCGTTGTGGTGTTTAGTGACGGCGTTGAGCTCGCCCGGGTCGAACTGCCAATTGCCGGGCTGATGTCTAACGATCCGGCACACGAGGTTGCCGCTGCAGCCGATGGTGTTGTCGCTGCTATGCGAACTTGTGGTTGCGAACTCAACAATGCGTATATGCAGCATTCACTGTTGGCACTGGTGGTGATACCCGAGCTGCGCATTTCCGATAAGGGACTCGTTGACGTGTCCCGATTTGCGCTGACTGATGTACTCATCGAACCCGAGGTTTCCTGACCGAAAATTATTATGGTGACGTTTTATTTAAATCGTGAGCTGATCACGCTGCAAGACACAGCAGCTGACATGACGGTGCTTGATGTGTTGCGTGACAGACTCAGCAGGCGTGGCACTAAAGAGGGTTGTGCCTCTGGCGATTGTGGGGCGTGTACGGTCGTGTTGGCGTCGCCCAGCACGCAGTATCCGGGCACGCTCGATTACGCGTCTGCGAATGCGTGCATTTTGTTTGCCGGTGCGCTGCAGGGTAAGCAACTGTTAACCGTTGAAGATCTGGCTGACACCGATAACAACCTGCACCCTGCGCAACAGGCAATGGTTGATTTCCACGGGTCGCAGTGTGGGTTTTGTACGCCCGGTTTTGTCATGTCGCTGTTTAATCTGTACCAGAACGTGATGCAGGGGCGGGTGCATCAACCACCGAACGGATGGATGCCTTTAATAGAGGCGCATTTGGGCGGTAACTTGTGCCGCTGCACAGGCTATCGACCCATTGTGGATGCCGCGTTGCTAATGCTTGAAGACATCACCGCTAACGGAACGGGTGCTGATACCGACGGCGAAGGCGAACATGCCGATCAGGCCATGGTGAATCAATTGCTTGCGCTTAACGCAGGCAACGACCCAGAAGGCAACAACACTGATAACCGCGACGACAACGATGGTCAACCAACACGGTTTTATAATCCACAATCACTGTCGAGTCTGTCTGCATTGGTCAACAAGTATCCAGACGCCAGATTGGTGGCCGGTGGTACAGACCTCGCGTTAGAGGTCACTCAACAGCTAAAGACGTTGCCGCTGCTAATAAACGTACAGCAGGTAGTGGAACTAAACCAGGTGGTGGATGCGTCTGACCATTGGCAAATTGGCGCTGCAGTATCGATCTATCGTCTGTCTGAGGCGTTGGCGGGACATTGGCCTGATCTTGATCATCTGTTGCTGCGCTTCGGGGCCACTCAAGTCAGAAGTCAGGGGACGCTCGGCGGTAATTTGTGTACTGCATCGCCCATTGGCGATTTACCGCCTGTCCTGATGGCGTTAAATGCGACGGTTCACCTGCACAGTGAGGCAGAACAACGAACGATTGGCATTGACGAATTCTTTACCGGTTATCGTGAGACGGCTTTGCGCACCGGTGAATATCTGCACAGTGTGAGCATTCCCAAACACCACAAACTTAACGTCTACAAAATTTCCAAACGATTTGAAGATGATATATCGACCGTGTGTGGTGCGTTTGTGTTGCAGATGGATGATGATCGTATTCTGTCGGCACGTATTGCGTTCGGTGGTATGGCGGCCACACCCAAACGAGCTCCCTGTCTGGAGCAGGTGCTGGCTGGCCAGTCTGTTAACACGGCGTCCATGCATAGTCTCTGTGCTGCATTTCACGATGCCTTGGCGAAAGACTACACACCCATGAGTGATGCACGGGCCAGTGCCGGGTATCGTATGCAGATGGCCGCGGTATTAACGGAACGTGCATTACTGCGACGTTGCGGATCTACCGAACTGCTGGAGATTCAGGACTATGTCATTGAACGCTGATAAGGCCGGAGTGCCGGTAACACACGACAGCGCGGTCAAACATGTCTCGGGCAGGGCGCAATATGTTGATGACTTGCCGCGTATCGAAGGGCAGTTATATATGGCCATTGGAGGCAGCACCATTGCCTGCGGTCAGGTGACACGACTGGACCTTGCGCCTGTGCTGGCAGCGGATGGCGTGGTAGACGTGATACAGGTTGACGATATTCCGGGGCATATCGATATTGGACCGGTGTTTCCTGGCGACCCCTTGCTGACAACGGACATACAGTTTCATGGTCAGGCAATGTTCGCTGTGGTGGCGACCACACAGCAACTCGCCAGGCAAGCGGTCAAAAAAGCAATTGTCGAGTATCGCGAGGAGACGCCGTTGTTGGATATTCGGGAAGCGATGAGAACCGAATCCTATGTGCGTCCGCCGCACAAAATGCAACGTGGTGATGCACAAGGCGTTATCGCTTCTGCGCCACATCGCTTGCACGGCGAAATTGACATTGGCGGACAGGAGCACTTCTACCTCGAAGGGCAGGTAGCGTTGACCGTGCCAACAGAAGATGGTGGTGTCTTGGTTTATTCATCAAATCAAAATCCGACCGAGACACAAAAACTGGTCGCTGAGGTTTGTCAGCTCACGATGCAATCGGTCACCGTGGTCACACGTCGCATGGGAGGCGGCTTTGGTGGCAAAGAAACCCAAGCTGCGGCAATCGCCTGTCTTGCCTCAGTGTTTTCATTACGGCTGAACAAACCTGTCGCTTGCCGACTGTCACGGCGCGATGATTTTGTCATGACCGGAAAACGACATCCGTTTTTGTGTCAGTACGATGTTGGTTTTGATGCTGATGGCAACATACTGGGTATATCGTATGTGTTGGCTGGGTTGTGTGGCCATTCGCCTGATCTGTCAGATGCGATTGTTGATCGGGCGATGTTTCACTGTGATAACTGCTATTACTTTCCAAACGTCGAAATTACCGGTCTGCGTCTGCGCTCCAATACTGTGTCGAACACGGCCTTTCGGGGGTTTGGCGGGCCGCAGGGCATGCTCGCGGCTGAAACGGTCATTGAACATATTGCGGCCACCCTGCACATTGATCCGCTGCTGGTTCGGCAGCGAAATTTTTATGGTGATGCCACCCGTAATGTGACGCCGTATCATCAGGTGGTCGATACGTTCACGACTCCCGCTATTGTGAATGAGCTGGCAATGAGCGCGCAATATCAAACACGGCGTGAAGAGATTCGCCAGTTTAACGCCCGGCATGCGCGCCTCAAGCGAGGTATTTCACTGACGCCGGTGAAGTTTGGTATTTCGTTTACCGTGACACATCTGAATCAGGCCGGTGCGCTACTGCACGTCTATTCAGATGGTAGTTTGCAGCTGAATCATGGTGGTACCGAGATGGGGCAGGGGCTGATGACAAAAGTGTCTCAGGTGGTGGCAGCAGAGTTTGGTTTGCCCTTGTCCAGTGTGCGCATTATGTCAACACGCACTGACAAAGTACCCAACACGTCGGCGACAGCGGCAAGCTCGGGTACAGACCTCAATGGTATGGCGGCCTTGAATGCTGCTCAAACCATCAAGGCACGACTCATCAGCTACCTTGTTGAACACTACGACTGTGCCGTTGACGACATTGTATTTGAGCATGGTCAAGTACGTGCGGCAAACACTGTACTGACCTTTGCGGAGCTCGCGGATGCCGCTTGGCGACAACGTATCCCGTTGTCGGCAACCGGGTTTTATAAAACACCCGAAATATTTTATGACCGTCAGAGCGCCAGTGGTAAGCCTTTTTATTACTTTGCCAATGGCGCTGCAGTCAGCGAAGTGATTGTTGATATAACCACTGGCGAAAACAGGGTGTTACGCACTGATATTTTGCACGATGTTGGTACGTCGTTAAACACGGCTATCGATATCGGACAAATCGAAGGCGGATTTGTACAAGGGTTAGGTTGGTTAACAACTGAGGAGTTGGTCTGGAGAGACGACGGCAGTCTGGCAACTGATGGGCCAGCCACCTACAAAATACCGGCAATAGCCGATAGACCTATTCACTTTAACGTTGCATTACTGCGCGATACGCCTAATCAAAAACCAACCATCGGCCGATCGAAGGCTGTGGGTGAACCCCCGTTAATGCTTGCGATTTCCGCACACTGTGCCATTCGTGATGCCATAGCGTCGGTGGCAGATCATGCAGTATTTCCGGCTTTGAATGCGCCGGCAACGCCTGAAGCGATTACCGAAGCGGTCTCTGGTTGCCTTGTCGGCAGTACACACGACTCATGAGTTGGCTGACCACTGTCAGCGCGTTAAAGCGGGCAGGTGTGGCGTCGGTTGTCGTGGCTATTGTAACAGTGGAGGGGTCTGCGCCACGTGGTGTTGGAACCCGAATGGTTGTCTGCTCCGATACGGCGTACGGTACGATCGGTGGTGGCAATTTGGAATATCAGGCGTTAAAAACGGCGCGTGAAATTCTGAATAATGCAATAGCGCAACCTCGCAAGCCTGCAGTGATTCAGCAGATAGCCTATACGCTCGGGGAGGACCTTGTACAGTGTTGTGGTGGGCGTGTGACACTGATGTATGAAGTGTTTTCGCCCGAGCCACAGTCGATTGTGGTGTTCGGTGCCGGTCATGTAGGCACCGAACTTGTTCGCATATTGTCGCGTCTCCCATTACACCTTACCTGGTACGATGAGCGGCCAGACTATGTTGCCGCGGCCCGGTCAATGACTCAGCAGTCTTTTAAAACCGACTGTACCGATTTTTATAGTCAGCACCCCAATGACAAAATATCCGGTGCCAAGGACAGCGACGGCGAGGATAGCGACGGCAAGGACAGCGACGGCAAGGACAGCGACGGCAAGGACAGCGATGTCAGAAATAGCGACGTCAAGAACCCGAATATCAGAAACATGGAGACGCTCGCCGACCTTACCGTGTCTGTGCTGAACCAGCCTATTGTGGCTGTCGAGCAGTGTCCGCCGCAGTCGCTGTATGTGGTGCTCACGCACAGCCATGCGCTGGATTTTGAACTGGTTGAAGCGATCGTGTCGCGTGATGATACCGTCTTCTGCGGGTTGATCGCGTCACAGTCAAAAGCCACCGCGTTTCGACGGAGACTTCGAAGAAAAGGATTTAGTGCAGATGAAGTCGCGCGCCTGACCGCACCGATTGGTGTGTCTGCCAACGGGACGCTTGCTGCATCGGCGATGGACTTAACGGGTCAGAAGTCGCTGGTATTTGCAGAGATTCAAAAGGATCCGATGGTGATCGCTGTAGCGATTGCGCAACAACTGCTGGCGTTGCCTACCGTAGTGACCGAAGCCAGTCGATCAGAGGTGATGCCTACCGACTAGAGTAGACTCGGTACGCCCCACCCGGTTAGTGCTGTACTTGCACAGTCGGTGTCAGGCCCCGGCGTGAGGTCATCGGGTCGGGTTATCGGGTCAGGTTATTGGGTCAGGTTATTGGGTCAGGTTATCGGGTCAGGTCAGACGTTACTGCAGAATAACCCTGCGATTATTCAAACAGCGGATCACCTGAATGCATAATCGAAAAACTGACTTGTGATTTATGCAGGTTGAGTCGCGGTGTCAGATTGACGAGGCAAAAGTTATTCAGATTAACCGAGCCGCCGATATCGATATCTGCCAGCAGGTCACGCGCGAATCGGTCGGCCCACACGGGCATCTCACCAAACATCATAAATCGGGAGAACAACTGGTTGATCTCGTCGGTATTAGGTCGATCGCCAAACTCCAGCAAATAGGCTTCACTGAAAATTCGGTATTCGGTGGTACACAATACTTCTGCTGCTTTGCTTATTGACCGCATGGAAACCCCGTTGTCTGGTTATTGTGTTCCATGGCTGTTAAGCCAGTGGGTGTTGCCTGTATTGTTCTGTAATTCCGGTCTTGCTTCTCCTGCTTGCCCTGCCAGCACCTGCTGTTAAATCAAGCGCCGCGCCTTGTATCGTTTTAACGGCTTGTATCGTTTTAACGGCTTGTGCTGTTGATCTGGTGGACCAATCGCTGGGCTACCTGTCTTGTCGGCAGTCTGTCGCCCCGTTTGACCATTGAAGCACGATTCATCCTGAAAATGCGATCCTCCGTCACTGTTTTAATGCATCTTTATATTGGATGTCAATTCTCTAAAGGTTGTCTAACTAATTGATACTGTATTTATTTGTGCAGAAATATCAGTGAGTTGCCAATTTTACGGCGTGTATGTGCGTGCCAAAACCAGTAGGCAGGTCACAGTTAGCCGGGTAAACTTCAGGCCACAGGCGGGCTTTAGTCGCAAAAAACCCGCCGTGTGAGGTGGCTAACAGATCGCCTGAATATAAATGACCTGATCACGATGCCCCGTTAACTGAGCTGGGTTGTCGTCGATACAGATCAAACAATAACGAGAGACAACGCGTCGCATTGCCCAAATAGAGACAACCCGGTCGTCGCCGAGCAACTGACGATCACATCATGACGTTGCGACCACCGAACGTCGCGAAAAGTCTCTTTATTTGAGCGCGTGGCAGATGCGAGCGTTGTGGGGAAGAACGTGACAAAATTTGTGTGTGCAATACTGATAACGGTGTTGGGGCTCGTGTGGCCTTCAGTATCGGTATACGCTGAGCCCGTGTGCAAATGGCCCGATGACGGGACGCTTGAAGCCGTGATCCCGGTGGCGGCGGCCGACGGCTCTTATGCCAGTGGCGTTGTTGTTGGCGAAGGCCGCGTGCTGACGGCGGCTCATGCTGTTTCATTTGGTGTAAAAGTGTACGTTGGCGTCGATGAGCACTTCCGTGCTGCGGAGCTACTGATGATCGATAACGCCAACGATCTCGCCATTTTGTCGGTCGACACCGGTGGTATTACACCGCTGACCATTTCCAGCTCCGACCCCGAAATTAGCCAGCCTGTGTGGGCTGTTGGGTTCCCGCGTGCGCAGGCAAAAACAACGTCAACAGGTGTCTTTCAGCGCAAAAGCCGCGGAGCGCTACACACCAGCGCGCCGATAGATTCAGGTCAGTCCGGTGGGGGTTTGCTGTCGTGTCACAACGGTTCTTACCAGCTTGCCGGTATGCTGCGCGGATTTGGCGCTTACCTCAAAGGCGACGAGTACGTCAAACTTGACAACCACTCAGTGTCAGTCGCATCGGCAACCATTCAACGCTTCGTTGATTTGCGTTATACGATCCAGTAGCTTCGGTTCAACAGCGTGGGTCGATATCATGGCCCCTAATCACAAGTCGAATCACAGCCCGTTATCCAAGCCGGATGTCTCGACCGGGTAACGCAACCGGGTAATACCGGAAGGCTGTCATCATGGCCGAAAACGACTTTTCCGGCCTCGGCCCATCAAAGCAAGTTCGAAGCGCTGAGGCCCATCGCTATACCCGGTGTCTGTCTGACACTGGCGCGCACGGTCACGGTCATTCGGGTCGTCTGTCAGTGCTGGCGGCGGGTCGCATTTGTCTATCTCTTCGGGCGTAATGGCCTAAGTCGTGCCCGGTGAATCCCTCTAAGCTCCGCCCGATAACCAGCATGTCTGTATACCGGCTCCAATTTTTTCGTCATAGTGATCGCAGCGTGTAAAACGCTGGTGGCAATTGGCTGCCAGCATCCGGAACGTCAGCACCCGGAAAGTCAGCATTCTGAAAGGCAACACTTTGGGGCAAACATTGGCGGGCAACCCTGTGACGGGAACGTTAATTTATGGCTATTAGTGTATTTGAGTTGTTTAAAGTGGGTATCGGCCCGTCGAGTTCTCACACGGTAGGTCCAATGGTTGCGGCCGCACAGTTTGCAGACTCGGTTGTCGGGACTCCGGCGTTCGCTGAACAGCTGAGTCGAGTGAAGGTAGAGCTGTTCGGATCATTGGGTGCCACCGGCAAAGGGCACGGCAGTGACAAAGCCGTGTTGTTGGGTTTAGAGGGTGAGACGCCACAGGCTGTTGATGTAGGCAGTATCCCTGACAGGCTCGAAAAAATCCGTCAACAGCGCTTGCTGCGACTGCGTGGCGAGTGGCACGTGGCGTTTAACGAGACCACTGACCTGGTCATGCACAAGCGCAAAAGCCTCCCCTATCATCCAAATGCAATGCAATTCACCGCGTTTGATCACAATGGGGTTGTGCTGATGCAGTGTTTGTATTACTCGGTAGGTGGCGGGTTTGTGATTGACGAGGCTCAGGCCGCCAGTAGTCGTGATGCCGATCCCATAGTGCCGGACACCACCGCCTTACCCTATCCATTTTCGAGCGGTGAGCAGCTACTGGCGCTTTGCACCGAGACCGGCAAAAGTATCAGTGAACTCATGCTGGCCAATGAAATGGTGTGGCAGTCAGAAACAGAGATACGCCGACAACTGCTCGCGATTTGGCAGGTCATGCAAGACTGTGTTCGTGCCGGTTGTCACAATACAGGAACGCTGCCGGGCGGTATGAAGGTGAAGCGCCGCGCGGCTGACCTGTATAACAAACTGTCCGGCAGCCCGGAAGCGGCATTGTCCGACCCGCTGACAATCATGGACTGGATTAGCCTCTACGCGCTGGCGGTTAACGAGGAAAATGCGGCAGGAGGGCGTGTTGTGACAGCGCCAACCAATGGTGCAGCAGGCATCATTCCGGCTGTATTGCACTACTACAGCCGGTTTGTGCCCGGTGCCAACGATCGGGGTGTGGTCGATTTTCTGTTAACGGCTGCTGCCATCGGTATTCTGTACAAGAAAAACGCGTCAATTTCAGGGGCCGAAGTGGGCTGTCAGGGGGAGGTAGGATCTGCGTGCTCGATGGCCGCCGGTGCATTGGCTGCGGTGATGGGTGGCACGCCCGAGCAGATTGAAAATGCCGCCGAAATTGGTATGGAGCATAATCTCGGTCTGACGTGCGACCCGGTCGGTGGGTTAGTGCAGGTGCCCTGTATCGAGCGTAATGCGATGGCGTCGATCAAGGCAGTCAACGCCGCGCGAATGGCGCTTCGGGGCGATGGTACGCATTGCGTGTCGCTGGATAAGGTTATCAAGACCATGCGTGACACCGGTGCGGACATGAAAACCAAATACAAGGAAACTGCGCGCGGCGGGCTGGCGATCAACGTGATCGAGGTGCCGGTGAATTTTCCGGAATGTTGAGTCGGTTTGTAGTCAAATTGTGAACTATGCCGATTTGCATCCATTCAAAACGGAAACCCGCCTATATCTTGTAGGGTATCCAGCGTAAAATCGGGGGTTCAAGCGCGTCTGGCGCTTAGGAGCCTACATGACACGCACTACTCAATTTGCCTCGCAGGTTGTCGTATCTCTTGCACAAGATCCCCCGTCCACTGCCACCGGTTCCCCAGGTACATGCCAGCACCATGGTCTGGCGCGTATCCAGCCGGGCACGTGGTGCCGGTTGGCCGTGCTTGCACTCTGTTCTTTGTTGCTGGTCAGCTGCGACTCCGGCGGCAGCGGCGGCAGTTCCGCCAATCAGCCTGTCACCGGTATCAGCCTCGATGAGGGCAGCGTTTACACGCTGCTTGAGGGCAGGCGTTACGACGTGAGCACTGGCGGTGGTGGTTCCGGTGAAGCGACCGTCACACAATGGAGCTGGAGTGCCGACCCGATCGCAGCAGGTCCGTTGAGTCAGTGTTCGTCGGTGTCAGCTGGCGAAGATACGTTTAATACAGAGCTGTCAGCGAACTCACTCGAAGAGGCCTGCGCAATCCCGAACAAATGCTCTTTGTCGTTTGATCAGTTGACCGCCGCCAGTGAGGGCACGGCACAAACCCGTTTTTCATTGCAAGTACCCATATTAAAAGCACCTGTCGGACTGACCTATCAGCTGGAAGCGATAAACACGCTGGGCCAGCGCACGGTCAGAAACGCAACGTTCTGCCTGATCTCAATTAACGAATCACCGGTTGCCAACAACGATGTATTTACGGTGATAGAAGGTGAGGAGCTGGTCGTCAGAGCCGGACAGGGTATTAGTCTGCTCAGCAACGACAGCGATGATATCGATGCAGGTAACGAGACGTTGTCAGTGCTGGTGCCTGCGTTGGCAAGTCCGTCATTACCGTCGACGTTCTCACTGTCCGAGAACGGCGGATTCCGTTACAACTACACACCAGCGTCAACGCTTGCCGGTGGCAATACCATTGAAGATACTTTTCAGTATCAGATTACCGATGGGACCTATATCGATACCGCAACAGTTACCCTGCGTATCGTGACCTCTGACAAACCACCTCTGCAAATTGCTGACCTGCCAACGACAACGTTTATTAGCGGTATTGACCAGTCGCTGGATTTATCGACATTCTTTGCCGATCCCGAAAGCAGCGAACTACTCTTTGCAGGTTCTTTCAGTCCCGCGCTGCCCAGTGGCAGTCTCAGTGTTGATGAGCTGGGCATGCTTTCGGGTACGGCTACCAATGCTGATGTTGGTGTCTACACACTCACCGTTTCGGCAAGTGATCAGCGTGCCACGGTATCCGGTAGTTTGCAGCTTACCGTTCAGGGCAATCAGCCACCCGTGTTCTCATCGTTGCCCACGAATGTGACAGTTGCGTTCGGTCAATTGTTGTCGTTGGATGTCAGTCCGTTTGTTTCGGACCCCGAGAACGAAGCATTGACATGGTCAGTGTCGACCGAACCTGCATCGTCGCTGGTCATCAACCCGGAGTCGGGTCTGATCACAGGTCAGTTGTCGGTTGCCGGTAATTACACCGTGTTTGTGGGAGCCACTGACGGTACCGGACAACAGGTTGTGCGTTCGTTTACAGTGATCCAACAGGAAGCGCCGAATCAGGCACCGGTATTTGTCAGTGATATACAGTCCAGTACGGTGACCATTGGGACTGCGCTGCAACCGCTAAGCGGTAATTTTACTGATCCTGACGGCGACCCACTGAGCTACACCATTTCGTCACTGCCGGCAGGTCTGCTGTTTGATCAAGCCAGCGGTGTATTGTCTGGCACACCGACAGCACTGGGACAGTTTCCGTTACGTATTGTTGCCACCGACTCCGATGGCCTGACAGCAGCCTCTAATGTGTTCACACTGACCGTGTCTGCGATACCCAACAATGCGCCGGTGTTCGCTGGCACCGTAGCCAATCGTACCTTTCAGATTGCAGAGCCTATCACTGCGTTTTCAGGCGTTTTTAATGATGCTGATACCGACGATGTGCTGACCTACTCGGCGTCGGGGCTGCCCGCTGGTGTCACTATTAATCCAACCACCGGTGAAGTCACTGGTGTGCCGACGGTGCTCGGTACGTTTGCTGCGGCAATTTCAGTGGCCGACTCTGAAGGTGCGAGCGCTACATCGAACACGTTTGAAATTGTGGTAGAGCCCGCACCCGACCTGGCACCGGTGATTACCGGCACGACACCCGCTGGCGCTATCTCATTGCAGGCAGGCACCACTGCGACGGTCAGTGTTGCCGCGACCGACGAGAACACCGCAACACTGAGCTACAGCGCAACAGTCGCGCCTGCCGGCATTGTTAATGTCTCTGCGGCCGGATCAGGTGCTTTTGGTGTTGAAGCCTTGGTCGAGGGCAGTGCGACATTAACATTGATAGTCACTGATGAAACCGGAAAACAGGTGACCGACACGGTGCAAGTGACAGTGACTGCCATTCCAAATGCAGCGCCAGTGATCACCAGTCGTGCTCCGTCAGGTAATATCTCGCTCAACCCCGGACAGCAGCAGTCTCTGACCGTAGTCGCTACCGACGAGACACCTGCCAGTCTTGAATATTCTGCCAGCAGCGCGAATACAGCGATTGCAGTCGTGCAGGCGAATGGCGACGCCGATGGTATTGTTATTACGGCAGGCAATGTGGGTTCGACGACGGTCACGTTGACAGTGGCCGATGCACAGGGGTTGACCGACACCACAACCGTCAATGTTGTGGTTGAAGCCTTACCCAATACAGCGCCTGATGTTGTCAGTCGCTCACCGTCCGGAGCTGTCACCCTGCTGCCAGGCGAAAGCGATAGTGTGACGCTGACTGTGCAGGACGAGTCGGTCGCGTCACTCTCCTACAGTATCAGTAGCAGTGCAACAGGTGTTGCCACTGCAACGATCGATAACGATGGCGACATCACGATTGTCGGGGTGGCAGAGGGTAGTGCCGTTGTGACCGTGGCGATTGAAGATGACGGGGGTCTGACGACCGAGGAGAGCATCCCGGTGACCGTTAATGCTATTCCGAATGATCCACCCGAGATTACAACGATTAATCCGTCAGGCGATTTGACCCTGACAGTGGGTGATACCGAGAGTGTGCAGATTACCGTAACTGATGAAGATACCGGGTCGCTCGTGTATCTGCAGTCTTCAACCGACGACGATGTTGCCGAAGCTGCGTCCGATGGTCAAGGTGGCTACACCATTGACGCCAAGTCAGAAGGGTCGGCAACGCTTACGTTTATTGTCGAGGATATTGCCGGAGCGCGCGATAGTGTCTCACTGGACGTTGAAGTCGAAGCGGTACCCAACGCTGCGCCCGTCATAGGTTCGGTGCAACCGTCTGACACTATTGAGCTTGTCGAGGGTGAAAATGCAACTGTGGCACTGACTGTATCCGATGAAAATCCGGCGACGTTAGTGTTCGGCAGTGAAGTGGCGAACGCACAAACTGCCTCGGCATCGATTAACGCCAACAATACCATTACGGTTGAAGGTCTGGCGCCCGGCACCACCACAGTGACGGTCGAGGTCACGGACAATGCCAATCAGACCGACACTGTTGAATTGGATGTCACCGTAACTGCGGCCAACGTGCCGCCGCAAATCACAGCGGTGACACCCGACGAAGTGACTGGATTGGTGGTCGGTGAGACGGCGACACTAGTGGTGACAATTGATGATGAATCGGTGGCCACCGTGCAAATCGATGCGGCCAGTGACGATGAAGACGTTGTCATCGCTACTGTGGATGCAACCGGAGCGGTAAGTTTGACGCCAGTGGCTGAGGGTAGTGCCACCGTATCCATTGAAATCACTGACAACGCAGGTGAGACTGACTCAGTTGGTGTTGCTGTTGTGGTAGCCGCGGCGCCAGAACAAGAACCAGAGCCAGAGCCAGAGCCAGAGCCAGAGCCAGAGCCAGTTTCTAATGTTGCGCCGGTGATAGCGTCGGTAACACCGTCCGGCAGTCTGATGATGTTGGTGGGCGATGAGCAGTCGCTGGTGTTTTCAGTGACAGACGAGGATGTACCCGGCCTTACCTACACGACGGCATTCAGTGTTGCAGACGTTGCCGCAGTGATAGACAGTGGTGACGGCGTGTTTTCGGTGACCGCCCTTGATGCTGGCACGACCGAGCTGACCGTTACCGTCACTGACACCGAATTGCTTAGCGCAGACGAGATAATTTCCATTACGGTTGACCCGGTCTGATTCTCACCGGGCTCACACATCGCTGTGAGCCCGGTCTCTCCTGCCAACGTCTGGCTGAGTGAGCCATATCAAGCTGATACTGTCTCACAGCCTGAGGTCAAAGCAGCGACTTGCGCGTTCACTCACAAAACCAGCCTAACGGCTATCGGTTCACCAAATTCCCCCGTGTTTTTGCCGCTACCAATCCAGACATAGCGCGAAGGAATGCCAACAGTGGGCACTTGTAACACTCATGGGTGTCATTGACCGATAGACGTCTCTGTACTATCGCTGACAGGAGTCAATCAATACATTACCCGGCCTGGTTGTGCTTGTTTGATGGCTGGTATTAAACACCCATTGACATTCCTGCTATGAATGACGATTTACCGTATAACTGTTTCGCATATGTGCTGTTTGATCCGAGCGGTCAGATAGAGCAGATCAGCGATGGCGTCAAAGAGCTTCACCCGGTGCTGTATTCTATTTTGCACCGCAGTACATCCTGTTATTCCATCCTCGAACAAATTCAAGCTGTTGAATCTTTTGTTGTGTCCCCTGCAATCGTCGACCCATTCAGTTGGCTGAGGGAGCAACACCCAATCTTGGTTCAGTGTCAAAATAACACCAACGATACCGAGCCCTCTGATCAGTGGATACGAGTAAGCTGTATATCGCTGCACACCGGACAGTGGTTGGCGACATTGGTCGATGTTACTGCTGAAAAGGTGCATCAACAACAACTCCAGGAACAGCGGGAAATGTTTGAGTCTTTTGCGACAATTGCATCAGACTGGTTATGGGTACTGGATAAGGACCTTTGTTATGTTTATCACTCGACGCATGTAACGCCGCTGTATATGGATAATGTGCCCGATGGAAGCCTGATCGGCAAAAGTCGAATCAAACTACTCGATGGGGTGGTGGTGGATGACAGCGCTTATGCTGAACACGTCAGATGCCTGGAACGGCAGGAGGCATTCGATAACTACCTCGCGTTCGAGACCCGACAGCATGGAAAAATCTACACACGAATCAAGGGGCGGCCCTATTATGATTCAAGCGGCAAATTCAAAGGGTTTCTCGGTTGCGGGCGTGACATCACCGAGGTCAATATCCAGAACCGTCAGATGCGGTATTTTGCTAATCACGATCACTTAACCGAACTTCTGAACCGGCGTTCATTTGAAGACCGGTTGGGTGAGCTCTATGGCGACCAGAGTCAGAACCGTAGCCTGTGTTATATCGACCTTGATCGATTTAAGAATGTGAATGATGAGGGTGGACATGCTGCAGGTGATCGCCTGTTGCAGGAATTAAGTGAGAAATTTACCCGTTTTTTTAACGAAGACTCGATACTGGCAAGGCTTGGCGGTGATGAGTTCGGTGTGATTTTGACGTGTGGTACGTGTGAAGCAAGGCTGTTGCTGAACCAACTCATTAAAGCAATATGTGATTATCGGTTTGAGTGGAACGGGCGGCGCTATAGTGTTGGACTCAGTGTCGGTATTGCCTCGATGTCCGAGAATTACAACGACGTGTCTGAACTCCTGTCTGCGGCGGATATGGCCTGTTACCTGTCGAAACAAAATGGCAGAAACCAGGTGTCAGTACATAACCCTGACGGACCCTATCAAAGTAATCAGCAAATAGAGCAGTCACGTGTCGGGCGTCTGCGTGAGGTCATTGATGAGGATGCTCTGGTGTTGTTTCTGCAGCCCATCCAGGGAATCCAGTCAGACGCGGCACCGTCGCACTTTGAGGTGCTGATGCGTGTTCCGGATGAACAGGGTGTGCTGCAGGGGCCAGCTCCCTACATACCGGCTGCAGAAAAGTATGACCTGATGCATGTGGTGGATCGCATGATTCTTGTGCAGTCACTCGACTGTTTGCAGGCATTCAAACAAAACGGAGTGGAAATTTCGTTGTCAATCAACCTATCCGGCAACTCGCTGAACCGCCCCGAGTCGTTGCAGGAATTTGAACAGATTATCAATGAGCAATGCGCTGACCCTACGCAAATCTGTTTTGAAATAACCGAGACCATGGCAATACAGAATCTCGATGCGGCGACAGACTTTATTGGTCGACTGAAAAAACTCGGTTGTCGCTTCGCGCTGGATGATTTTGGCAGTGGCATGTCGTCCTTTCGGTATTTAAAATCATTGCCGGTCGATTACCTGAAAATTGATGGCGAATTTGTCAGAGAAGTGCTGTGTGATGAGTCTTGTCGTGCCATTGTGTCCTCGTTCTCACAGCTGAGTCACGAATTGGGTATGCGTACCGTGGCCGAATTTGTTCAAGATGAAGCGACCCGCCAGATGTTGGGTGACCTTGGCATAGACTATGTGCAGGGCTTCGGCGTGGGTATGCCGCGTCATCATAAAGAGTGGCTCAACGAGCTTTGCCATCTGGAAGAGCCTTTGCCCAAAGCCGCCTGAGTCTGAGGCCGCCTGAGTCTGAGGCCGATACAGCCCGGTAGAGCGCGCTCGGCCAGAGTCACACCGGTCAGGGCATCAGTGCCGTGCTTCACTGGTGTTGAACCCGCTGCGCATCGACGGTAACCTGTTCCTGTCACTCTGTATGGAGTCGCTAACAGGAAAGGTGAATCAAGATGCTCGGTTTGTTTAAGAAAAATGCTATGCCCACCACCGATGAAGCGTTGCCGGGCCGCAGTGAGCCAGTACCGGTAGCCGATGCGCATCTGGTCACCGGTAACCCTCTGCAACCTCCATTTCCGGACCACCTTGAAACTGCTGTCTTCGGCATGGGCTGCTTTTGGGGCATCGAAAGACTCTTTTGGCAGCAAGACGGCGTTTTTAGTACCGCAGTCGGTTATGCCGGTGGTGTCACCGAAAACCCGCATTACCGTGAAGTGTGTACCGGTCTGACCGGCCACAACGAAGTGGTGTTGGTGGTATTTGATCCTGCGGTTATTGCGTATCAACAGTTGCTGGTGTTGTTTTGGGAAAACCATGATCCCACCCAAGGGATGCGCCAGGGCAACGACACCGGTACACAGTATCGTTCTGGCATTTATACCACCAGCGATGCTCAACAACAGCAGGCGCTCGCATCACGTGACGCTTATGCGCAAACCCTTCGAGGTGTGGGCTTTGGTGAGGTCACCACTGAAGTGCTGGCGGCACCGGTGTTTTATTACGCCGAGGATTACCATCAACAATACCTGATCAAGAACCCGGGTGGTTATTGCAATATGTCCGGCACTGGCGTGCGTTGCCTCGCACAGCCTGAGGCGACTGGAAGCTAAGCATGTATGATTTTCCGCAGCACGACACACTCGTCCCGTTTGACGGGTCTTTTGATTTACCGCAGCGACCCACTGCGCCCGACGACGACGTCGCCGACAAAAAGAAGCTCGCTAAGGCGTTAAAACGACAGGTCAAAAAAATTAGCGAACTGCAGCAGGTTCTGTATGCACAGGATCGTTTCAGTGTGCTGCTTGTGTTCCAGGCAATGGATGCAGCCGGTAAAGACGGGACCATCAGAGCCGTTATGAGTGGTGTTAATCCTGCCGGGTGCCAGGTGTTCTCGTTTAAATCGCCCACCGCCAGAGAGCTGGACCATGACTATCTTTGGCGCACGGCCAGTCGTATGCCAGAGCGGGGCAGAATTGGCGTGTTTAACCGCAGTTATTATGAAGAGGTGCTGGCGGTTCGTGTGCGTCCGGAGTATCTCGTGAATCAACGTATTCCGAGAACTATCGGTGATTCAGTCACAGCTGATGCCTTCTGGTCAGAGCGATATGAATCCATTCGCGATCACGAGCTGCACTTGGCGAGAAACGGCACTATCGTCATTAAATTTTGGCTGAATGTCTCCCTTGAAGAACAAAAACGACGGTTTCTCGCGCGGTTGGACAACCCGGAAAAATACTGGAAATTTTCAAAGTCCGACTTGTCGGAGCGAGAGCGGTGGCCCGATTACATGGAAGCCTATCAACATGCGTTGAACGAGACGTCGCGTCCGTACGCGCCTTGGTATGCAGTGCCCGCAGACAACAAACCCTGGATGCGATTGCAAGTTGCCACCATCGTAGCGGAGACCCTGGAGAGCCTGCCGTTGGCTTTTCCGGAGAAATCAGAAGAGGAGTTGGCTCTGTTTGATGCTCATCGTGCCAGGCTCATGGCGGAAAAATAACGTCTGGCCAAGATTTTAATTATTCGGTACCATTACTTTATGGGATAAAATACCCAAAAATATCACGTGACAGACAAGTAGGCAGCAGAGGCCTGGTCAGTAAGCCACCAGTGACGCTACCAGTGACGCTACCAGTGACTTGGGTTCAGCGCTGGCCAGAACCTCGGCCAGAGCCCTTGGCCCAGAACCTCGGCCAGAGCCTGAATGAGGCCCGTTCAGGAACCAATTCCCGAATCAGGTCACATACTTGCATGGATAGAAAAATTACATAACACGTGAACTGGTTCTCGCTTTTGTGAGATGATCAGCTTTCTGGAGGGTAATGTTCATGAAGTACACAAAGCCAATAACACCGCCAAAAGCCCAATTGGATGGGCCAGCCAATGAGCCAGCCAATGAGCCAGTAAACGGGCCAGCAAACGGGCGACGAGCCGGGCAGGGTTGTCTGACGGAGAACGCTGCAGGGTCAGGACCCGATGCCGCGAGCACCAACGGCCTGCATACCTGCGAGTCGTCTACTTCAGACCCGTCAAAACAGGATTCCTCTGAGCTTGATCCCTCCAAGCTAGACTCCTCCAAGCTAGATCCCTCCAAGCTAGATCCTTGGGCACCGGCACTGGAGAAACTGCCAGCCAATTTGACCTGTGCAGCGATCATTGATGTGGCGCACGTAGAACATGAAATTACCGACGCAATGGTCGCGACCGCTTGCGCCGAGATGGATGCTCAGCAGCAATTCCCTTTTGCAGCTCGCGCCCGCTAACCCAACCCGCCACTGTGCACCACTAAACGATGTATTTGGCCTGCCTCGTTTTATTCCGGTGTCCCAAAGGCACGCGATTCCGGCATCAGGCCTTCCCGGTTCAGCCCGTCTACTGTCTGATTCCCTGAAGGCTGCATTCACACAACCAGCCTTGTGAATTCAGATGTTCCCGAACCCGTCACACAACCTTAACCGCAAACGCGACAGCGCAATCTTTCATGTGACCACTGAGGTTATGCGTCGCGTTGTACCTGCCTTTGATCACACGCCTTCGCTGATTGGCTTTCGGATGCTGGCCCAGATTAATGATCCAGATTAATGATCCAGATTAATGATCCAGATTAATGACCCAGATTAATGATCCAGACTAATGACCCAGATTAATAGCATGGATCGCCCGTGGGGTCAGCTCGTTATGAATGACAGGGGGCACCGTGATTGTTTTTTCAGCATCACTGTATCTCACCGGTTGTGATGCAAATAAACACCCACTGGCGTTGGGAAGTCCTGCATGCCATGTGTATGTGCCTGGCCATTGTGTTATCGGTATGGACTTCGACTCTGTGGCCAGTGATTTCGACAGGTGGTGTCTCGATACTGATTTACGCTATCGCAGTGATCTTGTGGCCACGTCGGCTGCAACCCTTTGTGCAACTCACACCCAGTCTCGTGACCTTAGCCAGATTGCTGTTAATTGGCATGGTGTTTTTATTGTTACCGTCAATACCATCGCTATTACTCGCTATCCTGCTGGTGGCAGGTTTGTTACTGGATGGTGTTGATGGTGCGTTGGCTCGACGGTTTAATGTCTGTAGTGCTGAGGGGGCGTTGTTGGATGTTGAGTCCGATGCGGCTTTCGTGTGTCTGCTCGCGTTAGCGTTGTATCATTTTCGCGACTTCTCAGCGTTGCTGGTGGCTGTGGCTGCATTGCGATATGTTTATGTGCTCGGCATCAGCCGCCTGAAAAACGCCGAGCAGCCAGAGCCTCGGCGCCGTTACGCCAGTGTTATTGCAGTGCTCACCATAGTAAGCATGGTGGCAGCACTTGTGATTGAACACTGGATCATCGACGGATTGGTTTACGCGCATTGTGTGTTGGTCATCGGCTCCTTTGTGCGGTCGTTTGGCTTTCGTTTACGTGCTCACGCCGAGGTGTGACTGGCTTTGCGCACCGTCTTCAAAACAGACTGGCTGTGCAGGTGGTATCCAAAGATCCTCATGCATGACCCCAAGCATCAGCTCTTCTCGCTTGAGCTGTTCCAAACGACAGACAACCCAAGGCACAAGCGTGGGGCTGTCGGCCAATGCCTGTTGGTAGAAAGTCAGGTTGGCGTGTAAAAACGCTGCGTGCTCGGAGGTCACTTGCCACTGACTGGCTCCCACGCGGTAATGATTGGTATTTGCGGCCATGTGTGTCAGCAGATAACGAACCGCTTGCGGCCCCAGCGGATTGCCCCGATCCAGTGTGCGGGTCATATGGGTTTCAAACACCTCACAGGCTGCATCATCCAATGGGTGTGTCGGTGACATCGTAAAGCCTGTGTAATTGAGTGTGGCGTAGAGAGCAGTGTTGTCTGTGCTCAGGCAGTCACTGAGCGTCTCCATCTCACTGGTGGTTAACAGATCGAGTAATGCTGATGCTGTGAACAGATAAAAGTCAGAACCTCGCGTCGCGGTGGCTTTTTTATAATCCGCTACCCAAGCCAGTAGGTTGATGGGTGCAAATGTCACGGTGTGTGTGCAGTGCTGAGTTGTCACGCGCATCGTATGACGGTCGATACACTGCCCGTCAAAGCGTTTCATCATTGCCTCTCTGGCTGCGGCAAGCAGCGTCGGGTGTTGTTCTATCAACGTAAACCGCGCAGGCTGTGTCAGTTTTTCCAGTAAAAATAACGTCTGATTTCCGGTGCCGGCACCCAGATCTATGATCTGAGGTTGCTCAATGCTGTGCAGGTAGTCTGTGACCGAGTTGAGCACGGCGACGTTACGTGCCGCAGTGTCAAATGGCTCGCGCTGCTTCAACCACGCAATCGTCAGTATTTCTTCGGTATCGGCTGATGCCAAACCATTACCATCCATACTTTGATACCTGTTGTTGGTAACGTCGGTAGTCGATGTCGGTTCGCTGCAGTAGCAGGTCTTCTTCCAGCCGTGTCTTGTACTCAAAGTAGAAAAACGTTACGGCAAGTGGTAGCGCCATATACAGTTGTCCTGTAGCCACAAGCAACCCTGTGATAGTCAGATGCAGTCCGACCACTACCGGATGTCTGGTTCTGGCAAACACGCCCGTGGTAAGGATGTCGTTGGCATCGGGCTTGTGTTGATGCTTTCGTAGTTGGAGGCTCGCGGCCACCGTGACGCAGCGCCCGGCCACTGCCACCAACAGTCCGAACAGGGTGACGCCGGGTATCGGGCACGTCGGTGACGAACACACCGATGGCGACCCGTCTATTGCAGTGTGTTCGGTGAGCAATGTGTAGAGTGTCCAGCCCGTGTAGGCTAACGGATACAGCCACGTCAACAGCACAATCGCGTGCGCGGTAACGGTTAACAGCAAAGATACCGGTGTGCTGGCCGAAGCAGTTGAGGACACTGGTGAGGCTGTTGGTGAGGCTGTTGGGGCGGTTGGCTGTTCAGTTTGATCCTGGTTAAGTAATGCCGCTGTAGATACCTCACTGGGCACTGGCCACACTAAAAAATCAAGCACGAAACTCGTATAGATGAGTAACACCACCGCCACGAACACCCATTCAATGCTCATGTTGCAAGGATCCGGGCAGTGTCTTGAGCAGAGTATCAAGATAGATCGAAGCGGCCAGTGACCAGTCGAAATCAACCAACTGCTGTGAGCAGTTCAGTAAAGGTTTTGGTGACCCGAGCGTTTGCACCAGTGCATCGGCCATAGGGTCGATATCGAATGGTTTGATCAGATGGTGACCGAGGCTTACGTCTATCACCTCGTTGGCACCGCCGACGTCAAATGACACAACTGTCGCACCGGCGCTTAGTGCTTCGCACCAGGACAGCGACAAATTTTCCATCACAGACGTATGCAACATAACGGCGTAACGATGGTAAGGAACACGATTGTGATACCCCTTTAGCGTGACGAACGGGAAGCTATCCAATTGCCGGGCTAAGGCCGCATCATTCGGACGACCATAAATATCAATACTCACTTTTTTATCTGTAAAAGTCTGTGATCGATTCAGGACAGTAAACAACGCTATGGCCTGCTGATATTTACGTGGGTCAATGTTGCCGGACATCACGATACCGGCCTTTTCGGGCGCATCTCCCCGTTCATCCCGCACGGGTTGTCTCTGGTGCGCAAATCCGTTGCGCACCAGCTGGGTATTGGGGTTCAGGTGTCCGATAGCCTTGTATTTAAATTCGGACACAGTGAACACCGCTTGCGCCTGCGAAAATATGTATCGATACAAGGGCCAAATCCACCATGATTTGATTCGGTCTTTGATCGACAGTGTTTTTTGTTCTGGCCAGTTGTCATGATACGTAAAACAGTAGCGGGCTTTGAGTAAGGCCAGCATCCAACTGTTATAGAAATCACCATAGAACACGGTGTTGTCAGTACTATGCTGACGTATCAATGCAAGCGCTTGCCACGGGTAACGATACGGCAGGAAGGTGAAGTTGGCAAACGGATGATCACCGCATTGTGTGCCGATGACCGTGACAGAATCAAAGTGCTGTTGCACCTTGTCAAAAATTTCACAGGTCGCTGTAGAACCGCCCGAAAAGTGAAACCCAAAGTGGGTCGTCACTATCACCAGCGCCGGTTTTGTCATTGATGTTAACGGCTGTGCTATTGGTCAGAATATGACGCCATAGCGGTCGGTGACTCGTGCAACG
This sequence comes from uncultured Granulosicoccaceae bacterium, assembly GCA_937923745.1. Lineage (GTDB taxonomy): Bacteria > Pseudomonadota > Gammaproteobacteria > Granulosicoccales > Granulosicoccaceae > CALDUO01. The sequence continues at coordinate 3,658 of CALDUO010000265.1, read as the reverse complement.
TGACCTTGATGTAGGTGACATTCGTGATGCTTTCCCGCAGCGCTGTATGAATATGGTGGGCCAGAAATTCGGTGGTGGTTAACTGACCTTTAAACTGCGGTAAGTCATCCAAATTTTGTAGAGTCATTGTTTTCATGATATCTGCCAGCGCTGTACAGGCGGCACCAATGTCCACCACAACATTCTGTGCGGTGAGTGTCTCGCTGCCAAATTCTGCTTCGACCGCGTAGGTTGCACCATGCATAGCCTGTGCATCACCAAAAAATGGATCGGGCAATGAATGGGCGATCATCATATGGTCTTTGACGGTCACGGTGTACATCGAATTAATACTCCAATATGACAGCAGGCAGGTTCTGCGACTGCGTGCGTAGTGCGTTAAAGTGGGCCGCTGCCTGATCGAATGGCATTGTCAGCGAGTTGTTGTCAGCCAGCGCTATGGCAGGATCTTCGAGGAGTTCGAGGCATAATGCCTTACGACTCGTGTAGTTATGCTGCGAACCCAGGTGCGCAGGTATACGGCTCACCTGCGATGAAATAATGCGTTTGCGCCCATAATGAAACGCAGCGCCAAGTGCCAGTGTGACATGACGTTGACCGTACCAGCTCAATTCTATAACCCGCCCATCCGTTGTGGTGATGTCAATTGCGTGTTGCAGCGCATCGCTGTGAGAGGTGGTGTTAAACGCGATGTCGTAAGCGGTCACAGATGACTGTTCAAGTGTGTTGAAACCAGCCTTTTTTGCAGCGTCCAAACGTGCCGGGTCATGATCATGGATAACCGGCTTAACACCGGGCATGGCACGGATCACTGATGCCAACAGATTACCGATCAGGCCAAATCCAAAGATCACGACGGTATCGCCCATTGCCACCCCTGAGTCCCAGCAGGCGTTTACCACGGTCTCCATAGTACTGAGCAGCGCTGCACGGGCAGGGTCAATGGTCGGTGGTAACACAGTAACAGCTTCAGCGCCCACGCTGGCGTGTGTGGCATGAGGGTGCATAACATGGACCAGTGCGTTGCTGAGGCGGGTATAAGTGGGTGCAGTGTCAATGACTTTGCCAACCAACGAATAACCATAAGTGAAGGCGGTCTTAAAACTGCCTTGCATGTAAGGCACTGACATCGTCTGGTCAGCATCGGGTGGTAACTCGCCACGAATAGCCAGCCGCTCCGTGCCGGTGCTGACTAATGATGCTACCGATTGGATCAGCAGGTCGTGAGTCGGTGGCACGCTGTGCCTGTCCAGCCATGACTGATTGGCGTCATGCCACAAGGTGGTGGCAGTCATGTGTAGTTAGGTTCGCCGGTAAACATGATCTCGTCGCCCATTGCCCTGAACTGCGTATTGGAAAACGTCAGTGCCTGATCCATGGTGGTCACGCCGTCAAAGGTAAGTCCGGTATGCCCGCTACCCAGTGCTTTGGTGGCAATATGAAGTTGCAGTTGATGAACGGCGTGTTCCTGTACAAAGCGCGACGTGGTCACGGCACCACCTTCAATATAGACCGAATAAATCCCTTTTTGGTAGAGCGCCTGAAGCATATCGCGACAGCTCAGTGCGGTGTCCTGGCTGTTTCGGTCATTAAAATGCAATACCGTTTCACTGTCGGTAAAACAGGCAGTAATTTCCTGCCGGGTCCCGCCGACCACCACCCGGATAGGCGTTTTGCCATCGACATGTCGTACGGTAAGCCTTGGCTGATCGAGTCTGACCGTGTTGGCACCGACCAACACTGCATCAGCCAGTGCTCGCATGCGATGCGCATGAATCAGGTTATCCTGGTTTCCTACCCATTGCGAATCGCCGCTGTCAGTGGCAATTTTGCCATCCAGTGTCTGAGCCATATGGGCAACAGCCATGCAGGTTTTTCGCGAGTGTGCATGCAGGGGTAGCAGTGCGTAGGGCAGGTAGGCAAGAAAGTCATTAACTGCCGTGTCGTCGCCAAAACAGTCGCCAGTGCAGTCACCAGTGCAGTCACCAGTGCAGTCGTGCTGCGCCATGCCAGTGGATGTCGCGTTGCCGGGCGTTGTAACTTGCTGCACACAAAAGGGTTCAGTGGCCTGAATAATCCACGGGCAATCGGGGATGGCGCAGTCGGGTGTGAGCCGGATAACGAGGTCGCAAGCTGCAGTCGTGTCGTTTACTGCTATGACGGGTTTTTCGTCGTGCAGGCTGCTGACAGAGATAAAGCCGGGGGCACTCTGGTGCTTTAACAGGTCATCGACGACCTGCTTGAGTTGTAGATTCAGTGTCCAGATAACGTCGGGTTAACTCAATTGACCAGCTGATTCATTTCAAAAATAGGCAGCAAGATTGCCAGCACAATGGTCAATACGACACCACCCATGATCAGGATGACTACCGGTTCAAACAAACCAATGAACACAGACATCAGGGAGTCGAGTTCGCGCTCCTGATGAGTAGCCGCCTTGTCCAGCATGGTATCAAGTTTTCCCGATGCCTCGCCACTGGCGATCAGATGTAACAGCATCGGCGGAAAGTAGCCGGTTCGCTCCAGCGCCGCACCCAATGTCGAACCCTCTCGAACCTGTGCCGAGGCAGTCTTGACAGCTTGTCTCATGGGCCTGTTGGTCACTACCTGAGACGCAATTTCAAGTGCTTCCAGCACCGGTACACCACTACTGGCAAGAATACTCAAGGTACGGGCAAATTGAGCGGCGTTAAAACCACGGATCAGTCGGGAGAACAGCGGTAGTTTCAGCAAAAAAGAGTGCACACGCACCTTAAAGCTTTCGTTAGTCATTGCCCGCTGAAATGCGAGCACCAGAATCACCGCGATAATGGCAATGGTCAGACCCCATTCGCGAACAAAAGCACTGGCAGACAGCATTGCACGGGTGAGTACCGGCAATGTCTGGTTCATGCTGTCAAACACTTGCACCACCTGTGGCACCACATAACCAAGCAGGAAAGCGACAATGCCAATCGATGCGACGACCAGCATACTGGGATAGATCAGTGCTTTTTTGATGGTCGCATTGGACGCCTGGCGGTCTTCAAAATAATCGGCGAGCCGTTCCAGTACTGCATCGAGGTGACCGGACTGCTCTCCGGCGTCAACGGTGGCCTGATAGATTTCGGGGAATATTTTGGGAAACTCGCGTAGCGAGGATGCAAGCGAGTGTCCTTCGAGTACCTTTGATCGCACCGCGAGCATCAGCGATTTGATCTTCTGTTTTTCGGTCTGTTTGCTGACGGCCAGCAACGATTCTTCAAGCGGAGTGCCAGAGCCCGTCAGCGTTGCAATCTGCCGCGTGATAAGCGCCAGTTCAGTGGTGCTTATGCCACCGCGAACGCGAGTGCCGGTTTTTTTGGCGTTACCGCGTTGTCGCTGATGACTCTCGTTGAGTTCGAGCGGGGTGAGATTCTCTGCTCGAAGCTGCTGTCGTGCAGCACGGGCGGTATCTGCCTCGAGCACCCCTTTTTTTTCTTTGCCTCTGGGGTCGAGTGCAATGTAGTCAAAAGCCGCCATGGTGTGCCAGTGTCGGTCTAGTTTTCACGCACCGCGTACAGTACTTCCTCTAGCGATGACTTGCCCTCGAGTACAAGGCGTATGCCGTCGTCGAGAATACCCGGTGTCAGCGTCCGCGCGTAGGCCTCTATTCGGTGCTCGGATTCACCGTCGTGGA
>CALDUO010000264.1 GCA_937923745.1 uncultured Granulosicoccaceae bacterium | reverse complement strand
CGACGAATCATCCTGGCTTTCGGCTGGAGTGGCCTCGACGGTTTGTGTCTGATCGGTAGAATCAAAAAATGCCGGAAATTCAGCTGTGTCATCGAAGCTGGCGTCTGTACTTGCGGCATCGGCAGGTGTTATGACACGGGTTTTATCGAGTTCTCCGGCCCACCGGACATCATCGACAACTTCGGTTTGGGTGCCAGCGAAGACGGTTTCGGCCCACGGGTGATCTTCCAGTATTTCAGTCTGGTCGGCTAACGGCTGAGGTGATACCACCACGGTAACATCCGATTGCAGCACCTCTGCATCACCAGCGGCCGCAGGATCGGTATCGTCATGCGTCAATCGGTTTGTGCTTCGGTTTGTGCCTCGGTTTGCGCCTCGGTTTGTGCTAGTGTCATCGGCTATGGCACTGCCGGTTTGCCATTGAGCAACACCGAGCTGCAATTTTTTTATCAACGGATCAAACCCGTCTATGCCGTCACCCTGATGATCAAAGCCGGTGCCGGCACCACCCTGCGCGGTCGCATTAACCAATTGCGGCAACACGGCACTGGCTTCATCAACAATTTCTGTCACTGTGGCGTTATTGTCGATCTGCCTGTTCAGCACCGAATTGAGGTAATCGCGGTTGAGCGTCGCAAACCATTCGAGGGTGCGTGTATTTTCCGGCGCACCATGACGCTCGCTGAGCGTTGCCAAAAAATGATACTGATCACGCACTCGCATCAATGCCTGATCACTCTGCGTTTGATGCCAGTCATTGATGTATCGGTGAATTGCAGACATGGCCGACAGTGAGTCTTCAATAGCAGGCTTGGTGGTCAGGGTCAGATCACTGGGTAGTAACGCAGTGGTCGCCTCGTACTCGGCCATGTCTTCACCATCACCCACGCCGCCGGTCAAAGACTGCAACCGTTGCAATGCGATGTCAGCCGTGGTCAGTAAATCGCCTGCAATCGACTGACGCTGTAAAACGGGATCAAGATAGAGTTCACAGCAAACCATTAACTCAGCGAACGCTTGCTGCTCGTCATCAGGCACAGCAACGTCCACCGCAACGTCCTCTGAGACACCGGCGTTGTGGAATGCCGCAGCGCTTGTATCGGTTGGGTTCGGTTGCAGGTAACGCTGCTGCAGCTGCGCAAGATAGTATGCAGCGCCATGCAGTAGCGGCTGAATCTCCGGCAACGGCAGGATTGTCACCGCTTTATTGAGCGTGCTCAAACCCGCCACCGCACTGCTCAAGTGATTGTCTGCCGCACCTTTCGTCTGTGCAGATTGCTCACAAGCGATCAGATAATGCTGCTGCGCCTGAATCACCAGACGGGAACACTCCAGCAGAAAATGTTCAACGATACGATCGTATTGGTGCGGCGAGAGCTTGGCGCTATTGAATCGGGTCCAGTCCGGGTTATCCAGTGTCAGCAACGTCTGTTGACTGCTTTGACGATACAACTCCAGCGAATGCTCGACCTGCAGCAACGCTGTCGCAACTTCGGCCAACTCGTCCGCCGCGCCGGTGATGGCATACCGGTCTATCAGTGCGATCAGATGATCATTCATCCGCCGCGCATCGTTTAGTCCCAGCAACATCACGGTCGCTGACAGCTGGATCAGGCATCGCCGTTGCCCGGATAGAGCCGCCCGATTGGCTTCCGCGTCATCGACATCGAGTTGTTCGATGGTTTCACGAACACCCGCGAGTTCTTGCAAAAGGCTGTGACAAATGGAATCGGCAAGCCGTGCGCTCTTGCCCGGCAGCGCAGAGCGCGCCTGATCCAGTCTGGCTCGGGGAGGCAGCAATTCTGATAACCGATATTGCTGTTTAAGCTGCTGTACCGTCTCACTGCCAGAGGTCGACAGTGCAACGTAATACAACAGATTTTTAAACACACTGTCGGGGTACTCGACCGTGTTGCCCTGCTCAAGCTCGGTCCCCAATCGGCGCAGGTAACGTTCGAGTTGCGCCAATAAAAACCGGATGGCAGCATTACCTTCGAGGTCACCGCTGACGACAGATCGGGTGACCGCTTCTGCCGCTCGCCATAACGATGCGAGGTCAGCACCGGGGCTGGCATTTTTGAGTGAGTCGAACAGACCGGCTATGGCGACAAGGCTATGCTCTCCCCGATGACGATACCACTCCACCAAATTTTGCATCAGCGGTATACCCGAACCGTTCACTACGGTCAGAAAATCATGCACCGATGCACTGCCCGCACCACTGTCACTGTGGGTCAGATCGACACGTATCAGCTGGGGTATTTGGAAATGCGGGCTTACGATCAGTGCTTCTGACAACAGTCTGCCGCCATAACAGGCGCGCATGTTATTCAGTAGCGGCAACAATGCGAGCGGTAAGTCCTGACCGCCGCCTTTCAGATAATCGACATACTCTTCCAGCTTTTCAACAGCCAATGCCATGACAGGATCCGGGTCCATGTCTTGGCGGATACGTCCTTCCTGCACAGCAGACAATAACTGTAAAAACTCTTCGCTGAGCAGTTGCGGCCCGTAACAGGTCACCAGTGCGAAAATGTGATGAGCCTGCGTGACCAGTTTTTTCAGTTCATCAATCGACGCCACATCACGACGGTTATCAACAGTGACAACCGCGCGCTGCCTGATCCGCGCCAATAGCTCCCCGGCTTCGTCGAGCACCCGTGGCGTGTAGTCCGGCACGTTGGCCACTGGCGTGTTAATCGAGTTCATCACCACGCTCCATCGGTTGGTATCTGCTGCGCACTTCACTGCGTAACCCTTGCGCGCTTGCATCGATCGTGTCGTTCAGCGCTGGCCGACCACCGGCCTCACTCAGCCTCGCTGCCCGTTCACGGATATCTTCCGCTTTGAGCAATGCAGTTTCATCGGGGTCATGAGGTAACGCGTGTAATCGTCGGCCGGCAGGTAAACTGAAATCAGCCACGTCATCCCGTAGTTCAGTTGCCATCAGTTTCAGATCATCGAGTGCTGATGCCGACAATTGCATTCCGTGCGCAGAGCGTCTCGTGACTTCATTGATCACTTGCATATTGGCCGACAACTGTCCGACAACCTCTGACTGGCGCAAATTCTTCTGTGCGAGCTGCTCCACAACCACTGACAGTCGTCTTGAAATCGTATCGATATCCTGAAGCGCTGCCCCGGCATCATCCGCAAGCGTACAACCGGTGTCGACATCATTGATGGTCTGCTCCATAGACTCCATGGCGGTACGCGCATCATTTTGTATGATAACCGTCAGTGTACCGATATCATGCGCCGCTTCACGCAACTCACTGGCAAGACTTTGCACTTCATCGGAGATCGTTGAGAACCGTCGCTGATTACCCTGTTGACTGTTCGACTCAATGACGGCATTCAGCGCAAGCAGTCGCGTACGTTCTGTGACTGCATTGATCGACGCCACAATGTCGCTGATTCTGCCGGTACTTTCATCCAGCCTTTGCAGCAAATTTGCGGTTTGGGTGGCTCGGGTTCGGATAGCTTCAATCGCTTCAATGGTTCGGCTGACCGATTGACGGCCGAGCATGGAGCTCTCCACGGCTTGAGCCGCAATGGACGACGACTCACGGGAGCGTTCCGATATTTGCCCCATCGTGTCAGCCATGGCTTTCAGATACGTCGACGACCGTTGAATCTCTCTTGACTGAACAGCGCTGGCATCTGCCAAATGCCTTGCCGAGGCACCGGTCTCTTCGACCGCTACGGTGACCCTGTCTGCTGACTGGGTTATCGATCCAACCAACCGCCTCAGCTCCGACACCGCATAGTTGATCGAGTCTGCGATAGCACCGGTCATATCTTCGGTAACGGTCGCCTGAGTTGCAAGATCGCCGTCGGCGAGTGATGAGATTTCGTCGAGTAGCCGTAAAATTGAAGCTTGATCGCGGCTGTTACTGCTCTCAAGCGATGCCTCCCGACGTGTCGCGTCTCGCCACAACATTAGCGCTGTCAATGCGTGCAGTAACAACGTCAACAATGCGGTGGCCAGCGCTGCGGTAAACCACGGACTCTGCCGATCCAATGACAACTGCCGGGTACTCACCTGAGCGTTGAGCGCGCTGCTCAGGGTGGCGAACCGCCGCTCCAACTCAACCGGTTGCGGATCAGCTCCGCCCAACGCTGCCAACGAACCCTGGAAACGCTTGTCGAGATCAGTGAACTCTGCGCGAATTTCATCAAGCAGGTTGATCGCATCCGGGTCAGTCAGCGCACCGCTCTCTGCCATCACGTTAAAACGATTGAGTATCTGCTGAAATACCAGCCACGGCCCCCGTGCGCGCAGCGGCCGATCGTTGGAGCTTGCCGCCGACTGCAGCCGGGTCTGTACGGTGTTGGCCAGTTGTTGCAAATGACTGGCTGATTCAATTTGGGACCCAGGCGCATCGGCTTCATTGAGCCACGTTACCAGCGCAGCGCTGAGATCAGACAACGTCGCGAAATCGCTTTCATCCAACGGGGCGTCCGGTGCGGTATCGGTAGCGAATCCGGGCAACACCTCTCGATAGGCCTGCCAACTTCGTGCAACATCCCGTTGCACTGCATCGTTGTTGTCGGCTACCGGGCTACCGGAATCTGAACCATTTTGGCGATCAGCAGCTGTATCGTTTACTACCGCAACCGAGGTGGTCACGCTGTTTGATCCGGGCAGGCCCTGCCCCAAGTCTTCATATTGTGAAACCAGCGATTGCAGTTGACCGGTGTTGCCACGGGTGGTCGCCAGGCTGTGTATGCGTTCGGCCAGCCACTGGCGGGTCTGTGCCTGTTGAAGTGCTGCTGTGTCTGCCTGATTGAGGCGATGTGACACGATAAAACTGGCTATCGCAAACAACAGGCTAAGCAGTGCCAGTGCGTATATCAGATACACATGCCACCCCGGACGAAGGGCCCGCGCACTCACACGAAATGATGACATTAAGCTGTCGCCCTGATATCGGAAAAGGTATCGATGTTAGGCAGGTCTGCCAGTGTCACCCGATAGGCTAATTTGCCGTCGAGCCTGACCTGTTCGGCGTGCAGTGGAAACGTGGTTGCGGGCAGCACCGATATCGCGTCTGCCGACAGTGCACTGGTGTCAGGTGTCTCTGTTATTAGGGTGTCCGGCACAACATCCGAGACACCAATGACGTTGTCTACCACCAACGCAAACATTTCCCGGTCTGAGCGTATTGCGAGCCATTGGTGGGTCACAGAGTCACGCGATGGCTGCCCAAACAGGCAGTCGCCCATGTCAGATACCGGCAGGAGTCGGCCCTGATGTGCAGCGATACCCAAAAACCAATTTGCGGCTCCGAGGACAGGCGTGAGGGGTTCTGGTTTCAGAATCTCCTGAACTTCGGTCAGCGCGCAAAGCAGTGTTTGCGACGCGACTTCAAATACCAGGTATTGATCAGTGACTCCTGAAGTATCGGGCTCTGCTGATGGGTCGGAACACACTGGCATCGCGGACACTATAACGTTGCGCTCGCGGCAAGCGCAGCATCGACAGAGACTTTGAGGTCGTGAGCCTTGACCGGCTTGGTGAGATAACCGCACGCGCCCTGGCGCATGCCCCAGATCCGGTCGGTTTCCTGGTCTTTCGTTGTAATAATAATGACCGGTATGGATGCCGTCTCAGTCAACCGAGACAGTTGTCGGGTCGCCTGAAAACCATTCACCCCGGGCATCACAACGTCCATTAATATCAGGTCGGGCTGTTGGTTAATTGCCATGATAACGCCCGCCTCGCCATTGCTGGCGTTCAACACAACATGACCTTCTTTTTCGAGGACCCGCCCGAGCGCTAGCTGGTCGGTGGGTGAGTCTTCAATCACTAATATAGTGGCCATACCGTTATCGATTGCATCCTGGGTCGTAAACCGCCCTTGCGTTGGTTCCGGTTGCAAGTGAGGTCAGGCGCCTGTCGGCAATGCCTGCTACCGCTGCCTTCGTGGTGATAGCAGCCACTGACCCCATCGCCTGCACTGTTGCCTGCACGGTTGCCACTGCCGGCACATTCAAACCGGGCATCTGCGTCGTTGATCTCACGCAGAGTGTGCCGGTTGGCGCGACTGACGCTGCGCAGACGACGGAACATGACGCCGGATGGCACCAAGGATATCTTCTCGTGTAAAGGGTTTGGTCAGGTAATGACCGGCACCGACGATGCGGCCTTTAGCCTTGTCGAAAATGCTATCGCGACTGGACAACATGATGACCGGTATGTCGCTGTAAGTATCGTTGTTTTTAATCAGCGCACAGGTCTGATAACCGTCAAGTCGAGGCATGGTGATATCAACGAACACGATATCGGGTGTAAATTCGACAACTTTGGCGATCGCATCGAACCCGTCGACGGCCGTGACTACTGAATAGCCTTCCCGGGCGAGCAGACTCTCGGCGTTACGTCGGATCGTTTTGCTGTCGTCGACAACCATTACTGTCAGCAGGCGTGATGGCTCGGCGCCATGACCGGTCTCGGTTGCATTTGCAGCAACGCTCTGTGGCGAACGTTCAACGGGTTTTTCTTCGTTCACCGACGTCTTCACTCCAACGGTAATTCATAAAGGTAAAGCATGCCATAATATGCCGTTTAAATCAGCAAGGCAGTGGTAATCCATGGCTATAAAAATCGGTGTCGTAATGGACCCAATCGAGGCCATCACCCCCTACAAAGACAGCACACTTGCCATGATGCTGGCCGCCAAAAGACGCGGTTGGGAAATTTCAGTCATGCAGCAGCACGACCTCTACCTCAGTGAGGGACAAGCCTGCGCCACCCGCACCGTCGTTGACGTCTTTGATGACAACGACCACTGGTACGACAGCGGAGACACAGTTGACGGGCCGCTGGCGGCGCTGGATCTTGTGCTGATGCGCAAGGATCCGCCGTTTAACATGGATTACATCTACACCACCTACATCCTTGAACGCGCAGCCGCTGAAGGCGTACTGGTGAGTAACAATCCGGCAGCGCTTCGGGATGTGAACGAGAAATTATACACAGCCTGGTTCAGCAATTGGTGTCCGCCGACGTTGGTCAGCGCATCAATGGAACGCATCAAAGGCTTTCTGGAACAGCATGGCGATATCATTGTAAAACCGCTGGACGGCATGGGTGGTGAGTCGATATTCCGTCTCAAAGCCGGTGACCCCAACGTGAACGTGATTTTGGAAACCATCACGCGTCGTAACAGCCTGCAGACCATGGCACAAACTTACCTGCCGGAAATCGTCGACGGTGATAAACGCGTGCTGGTCGTCGCCGGTGAGCCTGTACCCTTCGCACTGGCCCGAATACCGGCCAAAGGCGAAACACGGGGCAATCTGGCAGCCGGTGGTCGGGGGGTTCCCATTGCGCTGTCGGAGACCGACCGCGCATTAATCAGCGCTATCCGCGATCAGCTACTGGCCAAAGACCTGCTGTTTGTCGGTGTCGATATCATTGGCACCCGAATGACCGAAATCAATGTCACCAGCCCCACCTGTATTCGGGAGCTCGATGCGCATGGCAACCTCGATATTGCCGGCGACTACCTCGACGCGCTTGAGCAAAAACTGGGGCAATAGCCGCTTACCCAAAACAGACAAAACCACCCGAATCAGGAAAAAACGGTAATTTAATCTACACTTTCGAGCAGGAATCTTGCAGAGCCTGATAGGTCCATTGCCTGTAGAGATGCCGATAACCCGACGGCGAACAGGCTGTTAAACCCGGCTGCAAATAGTGTAGAGCCCATACCGTATAGACATGAACAACCTGTTCAACCCTGCCTCGGAGATAGCACTGGAGCCATCAGTCATCGACACGCCAAAGCACGACCCATTGGGCGTGACGCTGTTTTTGGCCGCCCTGGTTCATGGTGTGATCATCTTGACAGTGACGTTCAAACCGATACTGATTGAGCTTCGCACCCCCCCGGCGTTGGAGGTCATTCTGGTTGAGGCCACCGACACAGAGGCACCCAGCGAAGCCGATTATCTCGCGCAAAGCTCCCAGGACGGCGGTGGCGACACTGAAGAATACGCGCGCCCGACCCAGCCTTTTGCCTCCTCCATGGATTTTGATACCGACGGTATTGCGACAACCCGCATCGAGGCCTCTGCACCGGTGCCGGAGGAAGCCGTACCCGACGCCGTTTTGACCACGGTCTTTTCAGAGGATGAGGTACAGTCCGAGGCCACACAGGAGGACACCGTCCCCGAGATTCAAAACCCCGATCTTTTCGTCGTCGAACAGAATCAGGAAATCGCAAGGTTGGCCGCAGAAATCAGTGCCAAGGCAGAAAAACTGGCTAAACGGCCCCGCAAGACGTTCCTCGATGCGCGCACCCAAAAATCCGTCAGCGCAGAATATATGGCGAAATGGGTCGAAAAAGTGGAGCGCATCGGCAATCTGAATTACCCGGACGACCTCCGCCGCCAACAGCTGACCGGTTCGCTACTGCTCGTCGTTGGCATCTACAAAACCGGTGAAATAGAGTCAATCAAGGTACACCGATCATCCGGCCATGTGCTGCTTGATGACGCCGCAAAACGCATCGTGCGACTTGCAGCGCCTTTCGCGCCACTGACCGGTGAGCTGGCTGACACGACCGACATTCTGTACATCATCAGAACGTGGGACTTCCAGAGTGGCAACGAGCTCACGACCTATCAAAGCGCTGTGCCCAAATAGCGTCAGTTCGGCTGCTGCGTGACAAATGCCAATCAGCCAGATCGCAGGCTGGACAAATAACAGGCTATCCGGCTGCACAACTCGCAACCCGTAGGCACACGCAGCGTCGGATAAAACGCACGGCCAGACAATACGCAAGGCCAGATAAAACGCAAGGCCAGATAAAACGCAAGGCTTGGGTGCGGGCACACGAAGTCTGTCGGGTTAGCCACGCCATCCGGGCAACGGATGCGGTAAACTATGCACTCATTATCTGCCGCCCACAGAGACTTTGAACTTCAGCCACCATTTTCTGCTCTCCATGCCTCAGCTGGATGACCCGACCTTCAGACAGTCGCTAACGTATGTGATCGAGCACAATGAACAGGAAGGTGCGCTCGGTTTTATAATTAATAAAACCGCAGGAATCGACATGGGCGAGGTGTTCGAGCAATTGTCCATAGAGCCTGACGGCTCGGTCGATACGCGGCAACAGGTTCTTAACGGTGGTCCCGTCTCGCTCGAACATGGCATGGTATTGCACACCGGCGACAGGCGTTGGCAATCAAGCCGCGACTTCCACCATGGCGTTGCCATCAGCAGCTCACTCGACATCCTTGAAGATCTGGCGCGTGGCAATGGTCCGGAAGATCATCTGTTTATTCTTGGGCACTCCGGTTGGGCACCCGGACAACTCGAAGAAGAGTTTGCGCAAAATGCCTGGCTGCACTGCGAAGCCAACCATCAAATACTGTTCGACACACCGCCGGAGGACCGATTACCTGCCGCAGCTGCCTTACTTGGTGTCAACCTGAACAACCTTGTCGCTGACTCCGGACACGCCTGAACGCAAACGGTATGTTGACCCACGACAGCCACGCATGAAGAGACCCGATTGAATCCGGTAAAACCACAGCAATGTCACTGACATACCTTGGCTTTGACTTTGGCCTGAAACGCATTGGTATTGCCACTGGCAACGCCGACACCCTGACCGTGATGCCGTTGTGTACTGTACTCAACCGCAACGGTACTCCCGACTGGCAACCTATCGACAATGCGGTGCACGAGTGGAATCCTGCCGGTTTGGTGGTCGGGCATCCCGTGCAGACCGATGGTACCGATCAGCAGATCACACCCCATGCCAGTGGCTTTGCCCGTCGACTCGGCAAACGATATGACCTGCCGGTGCATCGCGTTGAGGAACACTATAGCTCTATAATGGCAGCCGACCTCATCCGCAACGGCCGACAGCTGGGCACGCGAAAACAGACGCAACGCCAGGATATCGATAAAATAGCGGCCGCCGTGATTCTGGAACGCTGGTTATCACGACAAACTGACGCCCAACCCTGATGCAGGCCCTGATGCAAGCCCTGATGCAGGCCCGATTGCAAAACCGGCATGCAGTGGGGCCACTGAACAACCTGACCCATACTCCGTTAGAGACGCTGCAATGATCACCATCGACAAACCGACCGTCGACACCTGGATGCAGGCACTGACCGATGGCACGCTCAATTTGATCAACGAGCTAAACGCAGGCTCTGCCGTCGCAACAGCTCCGGAGGACAACGTTACTGTCGAGCCCGAGATTGGCATGATCGGCGTGATGACCGGCGGGGTTACCGTAGCGCGGCAACTGCGGGACAGTGCGGGCCTCACCCTGCCATTGGGTCAACTCAATATTTCTTTCTATCGCGACGACTTCAGCCGCATTGGCCTGCACCCGGTCGTCGGCGCCTCCGACATTCCGTTTACGGTGGAAAACAGACACATCATCCTTGTCGATGACGTCCTGCACACCGGACGCACGATCCGAGCGGCGCTAAATGAAATTTTTGATTACGGACGACCGGCCAGCGTGTCTCTGGCGGTATTGGTAGAACGACAGGGTCGAGAACTGCCAATTCAGTCTGATATCAGCGGTCATCAACTATCACTGAGCCCTGATGCACGGATAAAATTGAACACAGACACCATGACCTGCGATATTCGCGAACCACAATAGCCTCCAGGACTGCCACGTTAACCACCATGCAAAATGCGGATATCCAGTTAAACGAACAGGGCGAGCTCAAACATTTTTTAACGTTGGACGGCCTTGATCGCGACACACTCACAGCAGTGCTGGATCGGGCTGAGACATTCACCAGTGTCAACGACAAGGTTGTTAAAAAAGCGCCACTACTGCGTGGCAAGACAGTCGCCAACATTTTTTTTGAAAACAGCACCCGCACTCGTACCACCTTTGAGTTGGCAGCGAAACGATTGTCTGCCGATGTACTCAACCTGAACCTGGTGACCTCCTCGACCAAAAAAGGAGAAACACTGCTCGACACGTTGCGTAATCTTGAAGCGATGCAATGCGACATGTTTGTTGTGCGTCACGGCGACTCGGGCGCAGCACACTTTATCGCCACCCACGTCGCACCCGGCATCAGTGTCATCAACGGCGGCGACGGCCAGCACTCACACCCAACCCAGGGCATGCTGGACATGTTCACCATCCGACGCGCAAAAGGCGCCATCGAAGGACTTGTGGTCACTATTATTGGCGACATACTGCATTCGCGGGTTGCCCGCTCCAATATCGTTGCACTGCGTACGCTCGGTGCTGCCGAAATTCGGATTGTGGCACCACGCACACTGATCCCCAAGTACATCGAAGATATGGGTGTACGGGTGTTTAATCGGGTGGAGCAGGCACTCGAAGATGCCGATGTGGTGATGGGGTTACGGCTGCAAAATGAACGCATGCAAGGCGGGACCATTCCCAGCGCTGACGAATTTTATGCCATGTACGGGCTTACCCCGGAACGACTGCGCCTCGCAAAACCCGATGCTATTGTGATGCATCCCGGCCCGACTAATCGCGGCGTCGAAATTGAGGGCAGTGTCGCCGACGGCGCCCAATCGGTGATACTTCAGCAGGTCACCTTTGGCATTGCAGTTCGCATGGCAGTGATGGCAATTGCGATGGGCACAACCGCCAGTGATTCCGGCACAGCAACCTAAAACACATGACTCAATACTCCATCCATAACGCGCGTGTCATTGACCCTGACTCTGGCGTTGACGAGATTCGTTCTCTGCATATCTCAGGACAGCACATCGTCGCAACAGGCGATGCACCAGAGGGCTTCACTGCTGATAGCGAGGTTGATGCGTCCGGTTTAATCGCATCCCCTGGACTGGTCGATTTGTATGCCCGTCTCAGAGAGCCAGGCTTTGAGAAAAAAGCGACCATCGCAACGGAAGCCAAGGCAGCACTTTACGGCGGCATTACAACCGTTATTTGCTCCCCGGATACCGATCCTGTGGTCGATGAAGTGGCAACCGTCGAGCTGATTCACCGTCGCGCCGCCGATGCAGGCTTTGCGAATGTCAAACCGTTAGCAGCACTGACCCGGCAACTCAATGGCGAGCAACTCGGCGAAATAGCGACACTGTGCGAGGCAGGTTGCGTGGGTGCAACCAACGCCGACAACCCCATTTCCAATACCCTGGTCATCCGGCGTCTGATGGAATACGCCCGTACCTTCAATATTGTGCTGGTGTTTGCCCCGGTTGATGCGTGGCTGGCGACAGGCAATGGAGCGCACGAGGGCTCGGTCGCAACACGGCTTGGTATTCCTGCCATTCCGGTAGCTGCCGAAACCGTAGCGCTTAGCATGCTCATTGAGTTGGCGACACTCACCGGCGCCAGCATCCACTTCTCAAGACTCACCTCAGCACGAGGAATAGAGCTGGTGCGCGATGCGAAAAATCGGGGGCTGCCAGTAACTGCTGACACGTCCATCAGTCATCTGTTTTTCAGCGAGCAAGGCATTAACGACTTTAACAGCGCTTTTAAATCGGTCGCCCCGTTTCGCAGTGAACAAGACCGTCAGGCATTGCGGGACAGCGTTCTCGACGGCACGTTGGACGCCATTTGCAGCGATCACTCGCCGCACGAAGTCGACGCCAAGCTAGTGCCCTTCCCGACAGCTGCGGCCGGTTTGTCGACGCTCGACACCTTTTTGCCACAGCTCCTGAAATTTCAGCAGGAAACACAATCGGAGCTGTCGACGCTGATGCGCCTCGTGACATCAGGCCCTGCCTCGGTATTCGGGCTGGACTGCGGAACACTGCAGGCAGGTGCCATCGCTGACATTACACTCTTTGATCCTACGATATCACGCACAGTCACGCACGCGGGCCTTCTGAGTATGGGTAAAAATACACCCTGCCTCGGTGAAGAATTTCAGGGCCAGGTAACCAAGATGGTGATAGCCGGACGGCTTATTGATATCAACAGACGCTAACCTGCTTGGTTAGGGTCTGGATGGTGAAACCAATATCGGGACCCGACAGTCAGCCGGACCCTTGTAATGAAAACCCGTAATGAAAACCCGTAATGAAAACCGGTAATAAAAACCGGTAATAAAAACCGGTACTGAACACCGATGTTGAAACTCGGTGTTGAATTCCGATGTAACACCCCGTTAATAACCTCGTTTATGGCTCGGTTATTAACCCCGGCGGCAATTAGCATTCATTCAGCGCAGCGTTGTTCGCTGCTGACAACGGTTATTTTGCAATAAACGAGAGGTTATCCGGCTCATCATCCTCTTGCAACGTCATTGTATCCAACGCATCCATACTGGACGCTGTCGGTGCGCCGTTATGACCTGCATGCAGTTTGATTTTCAGTCTCAGATCATTCACTGAATCAGCGTTTCTCATCGCTTCCTCAATCGTGATGGCGTTGTCATTGAGCAGCGTAAACAACGCATGATCAAAGGTCTGCATACCCGACTCCGGATTCTTCGCCATCAGCGCTTTGATCTGATGCACCTCACCTTTCATTATCAGGTCTGACATCAACGGTGTATTTAACAATACCTCAATGGCGGCGCGGCGACCCTTTCCGTCTGGCGTCGGCAGTAATCGCTGTGAAATGATACTTTTGATATTCAGCGACAGGTCCTGCAACAACTGCTTATGGCGCGCTTCCGGGAAAAAGTTGATGATTCGGTCGAGTGCCTGGTTGGTATTGTTCGCGTGCAGTGTCGCCAAACACAGGTGACCGGTTTCAGCAAACGCGATGGCGTGCTCCATGGTTTCCTGATCACGAATTTCACCAATCAGGATAACGTCCGGTGCCTGACGTAGTGTATTTTTCAGACCCACTTCGAAAGTTTCGGTATCGGTACCCACTTCGCGCTGAGTCACAATACAACCCTTGTGCTGATGCACAAATTCAACCGGGTCTTCAATGGTAATGATATGACCCTGCGTGTGCTCATTGCGGTAATCAATCAGCGCTGCCAAGCTCGTTGATTTACCGGAGCCTGTGCCGCCAACAAAAATCACCAGTCCGCGTTTGGTTAACGCAATGTCCTTCAACACTGGCGGCAAACGAAGCTTTTCGAGTGACGGGATTTCGTTGGGGATAATACGACACACCATGCCCACACTGCCGCGCTGTACGAGCGCATTGATTCGAAATCGGGAGATACTCGGCAGCCCTATCGCAAAGTTACACTCGTTGGTGGTGTCGAATTCATTCAAGTCTTTTTCAGACATGATGCTGTGAGCAAGCATCTTTGATTCCGCAGGCGTTATGCGCTTATCCATCAACGGCGTAATCTTACCGTGCATACGAATAGACGGGCTTGCGCCTGCGATAATGAATAAATCAGAACCTCCTTTTTCGTGTAACTTCACCAACAGTTGTTCCATGAACTGCCGGGCTGCCGCTATTTCCATCGTCAGTAAAGTCTCCGCTCAGAGAGTAATAAAGTCTGAATTAAAGTGAGTCCGGGTTCGCCGCCTTTTTACGGGCTTCAGCAACATCAACCACACCTTTGGCAATCAGATCCTTCAGGCATTGATCCAGCGTTTGCATGCCGTGCTGCTGTCCGGTTTGAATGGCCGAGTACATTTGCGCCACCTTGTCTTCACGAATCAGATTTCGAATCGCTGGCGTGCCAACCAATATCTCATGGGCTGCCACACGACCGCCACCACGCTTTTTCAGCAGTGTCTGTGACACAACAGCACGCAGTGACTCAGATAACATGGATCGGACCATGGCTTTTTCTGCAGCCGGAAATACATCGATGATTCTGTCGATAGTTTTGGCCGCAGAACTGGTGTGCAGTGTGCCGAATACAAGGTGACCGGTTTCAGCCGCGGTGAGTGCCAGAGAAATGGTTTCCTGATCACGCATTTCCCCCACCAGAATGACATCGGGATCTTCACGCAGTGCCGAGCGTAACGCCGGAGCGAAGCCTGCGGTATCACGGTGTACTTCGCGTTGGTTAATCAGACACTTCTTGCTGTTGTGTACAAATTCTATCGGGTCTTCAATGGTCAGAATGTGGCCAAGTTCGTTCTCGTTCTTGTAGTCAACCATGCCAGCGAGCGTGGTTGATTTACCCGATCCTGTTGGCCCGGTAACCAGCACGATGCCACGCGGAAAGCTCGACAACTCTTCAAATATTTTGGGCGCACTGAGCTGTTCCAGTGTCAGTATTTCACTGGGGATGGTACGAAATACCGCACCACAACCACGGTTCTGGTTAAATGCGTTAACACGAAAGCGAGCCGTGTCAGGGATTTCGAATGAGAAGTCAGTCTCCAGATATTCTTCAAAATCCTTGCGCTGCTTGTCATTCATGATGTCATACACCATGCCCTGGACCTGCGAGTGATCCATTGCCGGTATATTGATGCGTCGAACATCCCCATCGACACGAATCATCGGGGGCAAGCCCGCCGATAAGTGTAAATCTGAGGCATTGTTTTTAACGCTGAATGTCAGAAGTTGGGTAATATCCATCAAATAGGCCTGTAGTGTCAGTGCAGGAAAAATGTCTTTCGCGGCAGGTAAAACCCGGCAGGGTCGCTCCAATCCGCGCTTCTTAACGCAGTTTTCGGCACAACCGGCAGAAGCTTGATGGACTGCACGGAAATCACGACGCCCAATCACACACTTACTTCACAAAATGACCACTGATAACCAACAGACACGCGCTGCAGCAATCACGGGAGCCATCCGGGAAATACGCGACTCGATCCGCCAGGCAGAGCTGAGTTATGACCGGCATCAGGACAGCGTGTCGCTGCTGGCGGTCAGCAAGACTCGACCCGCCAGTGACATTGTGGCGGCGATTGACGCAGGACAACTCGAATTTGGTGAAAACTATGTCGACGAGGGGGTTGGGAAGATACAGGACATCAATGCGTCCTTGCCCCAAGCGGTCAGCCGCACACTTCACTGGCACTTTATCGGCTCGATTCAGTCGAACAAGACCAAACTCATTGCCAACCATTTCAGCTGGGTGCACGGGATCGACCGGCTGCGTATTGCTGACAGATTAGCCAAACAGCGCTCGTCAGAATTACCGGCGCTGAACTGCTGTATACAAGTGAACGTCGATGACGAAGCGTCGAAAGCAGGTGTGTCAGTCAGTGAGCTTGGCGAACTGGTAGCAGCCTGTTCTGAGTTACCCAACTTGACACTGCGCGGTCTGATGGCAATACCGGCACCGCGTGACACCGTGACCGGGCAGCGACAGGTGTTTGCGCAAATACGTGCACTGTTGTCCGATCTGCAACAGACACACCCTCAGTTGGATACGCTGTCTATGGGTATGACGGCAGACCGGGACGCTGCAATTGCCGAGGGTGCAACGATTGTGCGTGTGGGTACCGCTATTTTTGGTGCACGGCAAAAATCTGTCTGATCCAATGCGTTAGCGTGTTGTCGGTGCTGTTATAATCACGCCATTCGTAACTTATCAGGACGACTTTTATCCCAATGACAGACTCAGCGAAAGCAGACAATCCTCTGGTTGCGGCACACAAGGCCGGTCAGAGCATGTGGCTCGACTACATCCAGCGCAGTATGATTTCCAATGGTGAGCTGGCCTCGCTGATCAATAACGATCACATTGTCGGCCTGACTTCAAACCCCAGTATTTTCGAACAGGCGATTGCCAAAACATCAGAGTACGATGAGACCATTCGGTCCATTCAGGCTGATGCGCCGGAAACCGACGACCTCGAAGTCTTTAACCAACTCGCTATCGAAGACATTCAGGCGGCGGCGGATATGTTCGCCGACGTTTACGCAAAGTCCAACGGTGTTGATGGCATGGTAAGCCTTGAGGTATCACCGCGCCTGGCGCATGACGTAGAGGGCACCGTCAAATCAGGGCTCAGTCTGAACGAGCGCGTCAATCGTCCCAACGTCATGATCAAAGTACCCGGCACCAAAGCAGGTATCAGTGCGTTTGAGCAACTGACTGCTGCTGGCGTCAACGTTAATGTCACGTTGCTGTTTTCCATTTCACGCTATCGCGAAATTGCGCAAGCGTATATTCGTGGCCTCACCACCAGACTCGATAACGGACAACCCATCGATAAAATTGCGTCTGTCGCTAGCTTCTTTGTGAGCCGTGTGGATACCGAAGTGGACAAGGCGTTAGGTGACAAGGCGGCGGCCAACCCTGAAGCCAAAGACCTCTTGGGCAAAATTGCCATCGCCAACGCCAAAGTCGCGTACGGCTATTTCGCCAATTTATTTGGCAGCGAGCAATTCGCCAAGCTCAGCGAAAACGGCGCTCGACCACAACGCCTGCTGTGGGCCAGCACCGGCACTAAAAATCCAGACTACTCTGATGTGTTGTATGTTGAGTCATTGATCGGCCCCGACACGGTCAATACCCTGCCACCAGCCACGATGGATGCGTTTCGGGATCACGGCGTCGCTGAAGCACGTCTGGCTGAGGGTCTGAACACCGCCCACCAGCAACTGTCAGCGCTCAACGAGCTGGATATTTCGCTGAGCAAAATTACCGATGAGCTGGAAGCTGCCGGGATCAAATCCTTCGCTGACGCCTTTGACCGACTGCTCGAATCCATTAAGACCAAGCGTCAATCACTCAACTGATCATGACCTGAGTTTTTGATCACGACCTGAGTTTTTGATCACGACTTGAGTTTTTGATCATGACTTGAGTTTTTGATTACGGCCTGAGTTTTAGTGTTTCGGGGCCTCGTTCAGGACCCTCCGGGAGAATAACCAACATGGCGATTACCTTCATTGGTGCCGGCAATATGGCCACTGCTATTGTCAGTGGTCTTGTGCACAGTGGGTGGGAACCGGCAGACATTACCATCTCCGACCCGTCTGCAGCACAGCGAGAAAAGGCCGCCTCTGCGCTCGGGGTAAACACCAGTGATAACAACGCTGAGGCTGTCGCGGCCGCCCATACCATCGTGTTGGCGGTCAAACCGGACCGGATTGTCGCAGTCTGCGATGCCATTAGAGCCACTGTTGCGGCAGACAGCCTGGTGATCTCAGTGGCAGCAGGCGTCACGCTGACCACATTGCAGCAACGGTTGGGTGAGCGTCAGCAAATTATTCGATGTATGCCGAACACGCCGGCATTGCTCGGTACCGGTGCCACCGCATTATTCGCCAACAGCCACTGTGGCGAGGTCGCCAAGGAGACAGCGACGACACTGCTGTCAGCCGTGGGTAAAACAGCTTGGGTGGACAACGAAGATGCCATTAACGCGATAACGGCACTGTCGGGCAGTGGGCCTGCGTATATATTTCAGCTAGTCAAACACATGACAGAGGCTGCCATCGAACAGGGACTACCTGCCGACATCGCACAGACCTTTGCCATTGAAACTGCGTTCGGAGCCGCCAGCATGTTACGACAGGGCGACGAGTCTCCTCAGCAGTTAACCGACAATGTCACATCCAAAGGCGGCACAACCGCCGCTGCACTGAACACATTTAACGACGGTGACTTTGCGGGCCTCGTGGCACGCGCCATGCGTTCAGCCAACGATCGATCTGTCGAACTGGCCACGATGTTCAGTTCCTGATCCACGGCCTTTTTTGTGTTTTTAAACGTACAGGCTGATGGCCTGTCGGCCAATTTCTGCACGAATCCAGGAGAATTAATATGAATCCAGCCAACGCCGCACTGGGTTTTGTCATTAGCGCTATTTTTGGACTGCTGGCAACCTTGATTGCTGTTCGGTTTCTGATGCAAGCCACTCGGGCAGACTATTACAACCCGCTTGCGCAGACCGTCATTCGACTGACCGACCCACTGCTCAATCCGTTAAAAAAACTCGTACCCACGTTTAAGCAATTTGACCTCGCTGCCCTGTTGCTGTGTTTTTTGGTTATTTTGGTTAAGTTTTTTCTGTTGAAGGCAATTCAGAGCGGGCAAGTGTTCGCGGCAGGTTATGCGTTTGATCTGAGTCTGTTTAACCCTGCCAATCTCACACTGCTATCGATACTGGATACCCTGAACACGTTTTTTAACGTGTTTCTGTATGGCATGATCGGGCTCGCTCTGCTCAGCTGGATTGTGCAAGACCCCCGGCATCCACTCTACTCTCTGCTGGGGAGCATTACGGCACCCATACTGAATCCGGTCAGGCAGATCGTACCGGTGATGGGCGGTATTGACCTGTCGGTGATGGCTGCGATCATTGGATTGTATGCACTGAAAATACTGATATTCGGCACACTGGTTGGAATGTTTTTCGGGTAATAGTTTTTTCAGTCGTGGGTCAACTTTACCGGACGTATAGTGGTTTAAAGATCACCGGAAGACAAAAACACTATAAATACAGTCATTTTTGTACATTTTTTGTACAATTACTTTGATCACATCAAAAACTGTGATAATTTTCGCGCGTTTTCATGCGTTTGTTATATTTTTGACAGCCCGATAGTCTATATATACAGCGCAAAACACAGTTGCCCGATCAGACAGGCGATGAGTCATCTCCATGCCTTGTCGTGGTCTATCGTGCACACAATCCAACACACTTTTTCTATTAACTGTTTACCGAGGAAAAATTAATGGCTGCAAAGAAACGCGCGTCTAAAAAGAAGGCTGTCAGCAAAAAGACTGTCAGCAAGAAAGTAGCTGGCAAGAAAAAAGCAGCTGCGAAAGCAAGTGCTGTAAAGAAGCCACCGACCAAGTCGGAGATTCTGTCTCACCTTGCAGACGAAACTGACCTGAGCCGTAAGCAGGTTGCAGCAGTTATGGAGTCACTCAACGGACTGATCGCCTCTAACCTCAAGCCACGCGGCCCGGGTTACTTCAACATGCCTGGCCTGTTCAAAATCAAGGTAAACAAAAAGCCAGCGACCAAAGCGCGTAAAGGTATCAACCCGTTTACTGGCGAAGAGACCGTATTCAAGGCGAAGCCAGCTCGCAAAGTGGTAAAAATCATGCCGCTCAAAGCATTAAAAGAAATGGTATAAACCGCCGTTGCATTAGCGGCAGAAAAAGTCCGGGTCACTCCAGCTGACCCGGATTCCGTCCAAATCCTCCTGCCCTGTTTGCTGAGACGGC
>CALDUO010000263.1 GCA_937923745.1 uncultured Granulosicoccaceae bacterium | reverse complement strand
AACATTGAGCAATGCCTCGGCATCGC
Organism: uncultured Granulosicoccaceae bacterium; assembly: GCA_937923745.1. Taxonomy (GTDB): domain Bacteria; phylum Pseudomonadota; class Gammaproteobacteria; order Granulosicoccales; family Granulosicoccaceae; genus CALDUO01. Next base: position 10,799 of record CALDUO010000263.1, on the reverse strand, counting down.
ACTCTGCCAAATAGGCGTCGAGTGTGTCAGCCCGGCTCACCGTCGTGGTGAGTCCGGTCTCTTCAAACAGCTCCCGCACTGCGGTGGCCGCAGGCCTCTCACCCGGATCAAGACTGCCGGTCACCGACTGCCAGAAGTCGGGCAGATCGGCACGCCGCATGACCAGAATATGACCGGTGGCGGCGTACACCACCACGAGGACTGATTCCGGTATTTTGTAGGTCTCGGGGATCGTCACCTGCGCCGGTCGTTGCCGCTACGACTCGGTCTCACGCGCCCGACGGCGAATGCCCAGTTCCCGCATTTGTGCGTCAGACACCGTACCCGGCGCAGAGGTCAGCAGACAGGCGGCACTCTGTGTTTTCGGGAATGCCATAACATCGCGAATGGACGATGAGCCAGTCATTAACATCACCAATCGGTCGAGGCCGAACGCGATGCCACCATGTGGTGGCGCGCCGTAACGCAGTGCGTTGAGCAGAAACCCAAATTTTTCCTCGGCCTCCTCTGCGCCAATACCGAGCACCTCAAGCGCCATGGATTGCATCTCAGTGGTGTGGATACGAATAGAGCCACCGCCCAACTCGGTGCCGTTCAGCACCATGTCGTAGGCACGGGACAAACACTCACCGGGGTTGTCTCGGAGTGCATCCGGGCTATCAACCGACGGTGCGGTAAACGGATGGTGCAGCGCTTGCCAGCGCTTTTCGCGTTCGTCATATTCAAACATCGGAAAGTCGACCACCCACAAAGGCGCCCATTCATGCGTCAGCAGATTCAGGTCGTGGCCCACTTTGACCCGCAGGGCACCCAATGCGTCGTTAACCACCGGGGTTTTATCAGCACCAAAGAAGATCAGGTCACCGTCCGCAGCACCGGTTTTTTTGATCACCGCCGCCAGTGCCTCGTCGTCAAAGAATTTAACGATAGGCGATTGCAAGCCATCGCGACCTTTGCTGACCTCGTTGCACTTGATGTACGCAAGGCCTTTCGCGCCATATCGCCCAACAAACTCGGTATACCCGTCAATTTCCTTACGGGTCAGCGAGTTACCGCCTGGCACTTTTAACGCGGCAACACGACCACTAGCGCTGTTGGCGGGCTCTGCAAAGACTTTAAATTCAATGGATTTGAGCTCGTCCGAGAGTTCGACAAGTTCGAGAGGAATGCGCAGATCGGGCTTGTCAGAACCATAACGATGCATGGCTTCGTGCCAGGTCATGCGCGGGAATTCAGTGCCGAGATCTACGCCCTGCAACTCGTCAAAAAGCTTGATCATCATCTGTTCCATCAGCCCCATGATGTCTTCTTCGTTGATAAACGACATCTCGATATCAAGCTGCGAGAATTCTGGCTGGCGATCGGCGCGCAGGTCTTCGTCACGAAAACACCGGGCCACTTGGTAATAACGGTCGATACCACCCATCATCAGCAATTGTTTAAACAGCTGCGGTGATTGCGGCAACGCAAAGAACTGCCCCTGATGAACCCGACTGGGTACCAGATAATCACGTGCACCCTCGGGAGTTGCCCGGGTCAGCATCGGTGTATCGACCTCAATAAATGCTTCGGTATCGAGAAAGTCACGCAGGCTTTTGATGATGGAGGCACGCAGTCGCATCTTTTGCTGCATCTCCGGACGTCGCAAATCAATGTAGCGATACTTGAGACGGTTTTCTTCGTTGACGTCTTTGTCGTCAAGCTGGAATGGCGGTGTGGCGGCCCGATTCAGTATTTCGAGGTCGGTGCCCAGAATTTCGACCTCCCCGGTTGGCATATCAGGGTTTACCGTGCCCTCGGGACGACGTCGGACCCGACCCGTGACCTTGAGCACAAACTCATTACGCACCTGCTCGGCGGCGGCAAAGATATCGGCACGATCCGGATCAAAGACGATCTGCGCCAGACCGGCATGATCACGAAGATCGATAAAAATCACCCCACCATGATCGCGGCGTCGATGCACCCAGCCGCACAGTACGACCTCGGTGTCCAGTAATTCGGTATTAACGGCACCACAGAGGTGACTACGCATGGATAACTTCCTTGACTCCCGTGACAGGAGACAGATTTTGTGAATATGAGTAAACACCCGGTGTGGATGTGGCAAACAAGGCAGCATACTTGCTGAGACAAAGCTCAACCTGACCGCGAATTGTAGATAGTTATTCCCGCAAGAACCATAGATAATCGGCGCGACTACAATCTTAAAGGCAAAAAAATGGCGAATTACCACATTTACGGTGTCGGAAATGCACTGGTCGATATCGAATACGAGGTCACGACAGCGCGGCTGCAGGAGCTCAACATCGACAAAGGCCTGATGACTCTGATCGATGAAGACCGGCATCACGAGTTGCTCGAACACCTGTCGTCGCTCGAAGGCAACAAGGGCAGCGGCGGCTCGGCGGCCAATACCATCATTGCAGCAGCTCAGCTCGGTGCCGACACGTTCTACTCCTGCAAGGTCGCTAACGATGACACCGGCACGTTCTACATGCAGGATCTCGAGCGCTGCGGTGTCAGCAGCAACCTGAATATGACAAATCGTGAGGACGGTGTAACCGGCAAGTGTCTGGTTATGATTACACCCGACGCCGACCGCACGATGAACACCTTCCTTGGCATCACCAGCAAAATCAGTACGGCTGAACTTGATGAGGCCGCGCTGCAGCAATCCGAGTACGTCTACATTGAAGGTTATTTGGTGCCAGAACCAGGTGCGCGGGCCGCAGCTGTCAGGGCACGCGAGGTAGCCACTGCTGCCAATGTCAAAACCGCGCTGACCCTGTCTGATCCGAACATGGTGCAGTTTTTTAAAGACGGCCTGATGGAAATTGCAGGACCGGGGCTCGATCTGTGTTTCTGTAACGAAGCCGAAGCCAAACTGATGTTTGACACTGACGACCTCGCTGGCTGCGTGGAGGGTATGAAATCGCTGGCCAAACGATTTGCAATTACGCTCGGCGCAAAGGGTGCCCTGCTCTATGACGGCGAAAACACCCTGAATATCCCGGCCTTAAAAGTCGAGGCGATCGACACCAACGGTGCAGGCGATATGTACGCAGGCTCCTTTTTATTCGCATTAACCGATGGCCGATCATTTGAGCAGGCCGGTGAGCTTGCCGCCCGCACGGCATCAACACTGGTGACCCGCTACGGAGCAAGAATGCCAACAGCGGACCTTCAAGCATTGCTGTAGGTTATGCCAATCGCTTGCGCATCCTACCAAGCAACCACCACGTTTAACCCATAAGGGCGGACAAAGCATGAGAACCGACAGCCAACCTGTCAGCGAAATTGTTCAACACGTTGTCGCAAAGGTGCCGCAGGGTCTGTCTGAACTGAAACAAACGCAACTGTCGAGCTTTATTGGGCTGTATTACGAACGCGTGCAGGAGAGTGACTTGCGAAGCGGGGCCATAGAAGACCTCTATGGCGCCGCAGCCGCGCATTGGCATCAACTCCAACATCGTCCGGCTGGCACACCACTGATACGACTGTATAACCCCACGCAAACGGGTCATGGCTGGCAGTCAACCCACACCGTCATCGAGATCGTCACCGATGATGTGCCGCATTTAATCGCGTCGCTCAGTATGGCGCTGGTCAACAGCCAATACTGTATCCATCAGATAGTGCACCCGTCAGTCGCGGTGACTCGCGATGAAGCCGGGCACCTTGTCTCGTTTGAGTGCGCCAGCGCTCAGTGCACCAGTCCGGACCAGAATCAACAGCTCACAAACGCCGAAACTACGAGGCAGGAGTCGGTGATTCACATTGAAATTGATCGGGTCGCACGTCAGTCTGAGTTTGATCAGATTCGTCAGGCATTAAAACAGACCATCAACGCGTTAAACCAAGTCGAGCACGATTTGGACACTATGCGCACCTTTCGTGATGCTCTGCCAGACGCTTGCGCCACCGAAGCCACCGATACACGCGAGCTCCTCGCGTGGATGAACGACCGACGCTTTCTGCTGTTGGGGACAGCATCACTGGCGGCTGGCATCTGCGCCTCGGCCAATCAGCTAAACGGTCAATTAAACGGTCAATTAAACGAACAGGTAAACGACCAGGCAAGCAACCAGTTACACGATCCGTTGGGCATCCTCGCCGACGACCAAATAGCCGAAGGTGTCGTGCGCGCGGCGTCATCACACACCGGGCAGTCGGTGTCACTGGTAAAAATCAATCACCGTTCACCGGTTGCACGTCCGGAAAACCTCGATGTGATTACCGTCAACACCAGCACCGGTTGCGCCTGTTTGGTGGGTCTGTTGGCACCTGGCGTAAAACACCTCGGTACCTCGGAAATACCGTTATTGAATGCAAAGACACGCGATGTACTGAAAGCCTCGGGTTTCTCGACACGCTCGCATGCCGGCAAATCACTGGAAACCACGCTTGAGCAGTTTCCGCGAGACATGTTGATACACAATGACCCGGCAAGCCTTCTCGATATTGCCACCGGCATACTCAATTTACAGGAGCGACAACGCATCGGCTTGTTTGGTGCTGCCGCCCCGGGCGGTACCTACTGCAATTGTCTGGTTTATATTCCACGCGAGCGCTATGGGCGCAAGCTGAGGCTCGAAATCGAGAACATTTTGTTGTCCGAACTCGGCGGTACTTCATCAGAGTTTGATTCCAGCTTTTCGTCAGAGTCAACGCTAGCCAGAATTCATTATCAAATTCACCGCAACACACCGTGGACTGATCAACCCGACTGGCAGCACATTGAGGCACGCGTGCGACAGGCCGCTATCTCATGGGACGACGAACTCTATGCAACGCTGTCCAATAACTATGATGAAGACCGGGCGAATCAGCTCTTCCGGCAGTACCGCGATGCTATTCCCAATTCCTATAAAGAAGACTACTCAGCGCGTGTCGCGTTTAACGATATACGGTTCATTGAAGACAACCTGACGGATGATCAGCCGGTGATGAGCTTTTATCGCAACATCATGGCAGATGCCGGCACTGTCAACTTTAAGTTGTTTTCACCTCGCCAACACATCGCACTATCCGATGTCATTCCAATCATCGAGAACATGGGTTTACGGGTGGATGCCGAACACCCGTTCCACATAAAAACCAAACACCGTCCGGATGTGTGGATACACGAATTTACCGCGCAACATGTCGAAGGTCGTGATGTGGTTGCCGATGAACCCGGTGAACGTATACAAACCGCGTTTAAACACACATGGTCAGGCACGGTTGAAAATGATGGTTTTAACCGATTAATACTCGAAGGCGCGGTTGACTGGCGTCAGGTGGTCATCATCCGCAGCTACAGTAAGTATCTGCTGCAAATTCGCGTCCCGTATTCACAGGCTTACATGGTCGACAGCCTTGTCTCCAATGCGACCATCACAAAGCTGCTGATTCAGTTGTTTGAACATCGCTTTAATCCGGATATCACCGGGGACCGCAAGGCCCTGCAAGCCGAGACACGCGACGCTATCCAGGCGGCACTGACCGATGTGCAAAGTCTGGATCAGGACCGCATTCTGCGCAACTTCCTGAACCTGATCGACTCCACGGTGCGCACTAATTTTTACTGCCAACAGATAGTTAACGGTGACACCACACAATTTGACTATGTGTCGTTTAAATTTGATTCAGGTTCGATCAAGTCGCTGCCGTTACCGCGCCCCGCGTTTGAGATTTTTGTCTATTCGCCACGTGTCGAGGGCATTCATTTACGTGGCGGAAAAGTCGCTCGTGGCGGACTGCGCTGGTCGGATCGGCGTGAAGATTTTCGCACAGAAGTCCTTGGACTCATGAAAGCGCAGATGGTTAAAAATGCGGTGATTGTGCCGGTTGGTTCTAAAGGCGGTTTTTATGTCAAGCGCCCGCCGGTCGGTGGCGACCGCGATGCCCAACAGCAGGAGGGTATTGAGTGTTACCGCATCTTTTTACGCGGCCTGCTGGACGTAACCGATAACTTTAACGAAGATACCGTGGTACCGCCTCAGCGCGTTGTGCGATACGACGAGGACGATCCGTATCTGGTTGTTGCCGCTGACAAAGGCACCGCAACATTCTCCGACTATGCCAACGCCATCTCCGGTGAATACGGTTTCTGGCTGGGTGATGCGTTTGCCTCCGGTGGATCAGTGGGCTACGACCACAAAAAAATGGGCATTACCGCACGTGGCGCGTGGGAGTCGGTCAAACGTCATTTCCGTCAACTGGATATCAACACTCAAACCACGCTGTTCAGTGTTGTCGGCATTGGTGATATGGCCGGTGATGTATTTGGTAACGGCATGTTGTTGTCCGAGCATATTCGGCTTCAAGCAGCGTTTAATCATTTACATATTTTTATCGATCCCGAACCGGACGCTACCCGTAGTTTTACAGAGCGACAACGTCTCTTTGATCTGCCCCGCTCATCGTGGACTGACTACGACAGTAACCTGATATCAACCGGCGGCGGTATCTATCCACGCAGTGCCAAATCTATTTCGTTGTCGCCCGAAGCTGTCTCATCATTGGGCCTGCCCGAAGCCACTATGACACCCAATGACCTGATTCATCATCTTTTGCAGGCACCGGTAGATCTGCTGTGGAACGGGGGCATCGGCACATATGTTAAAGCACACAGTGAATCACACGGTGATGCCCGCGACCGCGCCAATGATGCTGTTCGCGTTGACGCCAAACAACTGCGCTGCAAGGTCGTCGGTGAAGGTGGCAACCTTGGCTTAACCCAAAAGGCACGTATCGAGTTTGCGCAACAAGGCGGGCTGATCTACACCGACGCCATTGACAACTCTGCCGGCGTTGATTGTTCAGACCATGAAGTCAATATCAAGGTACTGTTAAACACCATCGTGCAAAACGGTGACATGACCGGCAAACAACGAGACAGACTACTCGCTGATATGACTGAAGACGTCGGTAATCTTGTGCTCAAAGACAACTACCTACAGACACAGTGCATTACCACGACAGCCGCTGAAGCTGCGGCCATGCTGGCCGAACATGCGCGTTTTATCAGCGCGCTTGAATTGGACGGCAAACTTGATCGCACCATAGAGCATCTGCCGGACAGTGAAGAAATTGCCGAACGGCTGGCCAATGAAAAAGGACTCACGCGTCCTGAGCTTGCCGTCATCGTGGCGTACAGCAAAATGACACTCTACGACGCACTGCTCAACAGCGATTTCCCCGATGACCCTTGGCTTGAAAGAGTCTTGCTGGATTACTTCCCGAGCCGTATACAGCAAGAACATGCCGAGGCCGTCACGCAACATCGGTTGCGACGGGAAATCATTGCAACCGTTGTGACCAATCAGCTTGTTAATCGACTTGGCCCGACGTTCCTGTATCGTATGCAAGAGGAACTGGGGTCGAGCGAGAGCGGTGTCGCCAAAGCGTTTGTCGCAGTCTGCGAGATATTTGCTATGTCAGACTTATGGGCTGATATCGAAGCACTGGATAACAAAATAGCAGCTGACATCCAAACCGGGATGCAGACGCTGGTCAGAGGATTGGTTGAGCGTGCCATGCATTGGCACCTGCGCTCAAGACGGCCAGCTGCCGATATCGGGACACTGGTACATGATTTTAAAGAAGGCGCACAAGCGCTGATCGACAGCCTGCCCGACAGTCTTGCCAGCATCCATCGCAAGACCCTCGACGAACGGTGCGCGTATTTCAGTGCTGCAGGTGCCCCTGAAGCCACAGCAATGGCAGTAGCGCGCGTTGTGCCCTTGTCTTCCGCACTCGACATTATTGAAATCAGCAAGTCCCAAGAGAAGCCCATCAGCCTCGTCGCTACGGTCTACTATGAACTGGGCGTGCTTTTGAACCTACAGTGGTTACGCGATGAAATCGGCGAGCTCGCGGTCAGCACACATTGGCATACGCTGGCGAAATCAGAACTGAGATCCGACCTGCATTATCAGCAGCGTCATCTGTGCGCCGAAATTTTGAGTAAAGGCCGAAAAACTGAAGACAGTGGTGCTATGGTTAGCAAGTGGATTGCATCGAATCAAACCACCGTCTCAAAATACAACGAGCTGATGAATGACATGAAAGCCAGCACCTCGGTAGACTTTGCGATGTTGTCGCTCGCCGTCAACGAAGTGCATAAGCTATTACGAACCGATCGTCCGCTGGCTTCATAAACTGCAATGTCAGCTTTTGAGCAGGCGCGTGACACCGGACACGATGCACCTTACACTAACCAGCGACAAAGCCTTGCCATAACACGGCATTAACGGAGAGACACAATGGCGGCTGAACACTTTATTCTGGTCATACTCATTGGTTTTGTACTGGGCGTACTGGTGGGTGCATTTTTACGTGGCGGTGTCGCCGGCATTGTCATCAATGCCCTGCTCGGTATCGTTGGCGCAGCACTCGGTGCCTATTTACCAGTGCTCGTCGGTCAGGCGCCTTACGTCAACACATTCGATAAAACCTACCTGCCACGGGCCATTGCAGGCGCTGTTGTACTGTTGGTCATGGCAGCGCTGTTCCGGCGCGCCAAGCGTCCGATGAACCGCTAAATGAACCGCCAGCCTTTATATTAAACCCACATCAGCCGACACAGGAAGACTATGGGCACCAGCAGTTTCGACAGTATCTCGTTTGACACACAGGATGGGGTCGCACGTCTCACCCTCAACAGGCCCGACAAGCTCAATAGCTTCACCGAAGCCATGCATCAGGAAATTCGCGATGCACTGATGCAGGTCCAGACCGATGGCCTTGCACGCTGCCTGCTGATTACCGGCAATGGACGCGGGTTTTGTGCCGGTCAAGACCTTGCCGATCTGGACATGACGGCGCTGTCGGACGTGCTCGAGAAGAACTACAACCCACTGATCCAAACAGTCACCGGTCTTGATATGCCGGTGGTGTGCGCAGTCAATGGTGTTGCGGCTGGCGCCGGTGCCAATCTTGCGCTTGCCTGCGATCTCGTCGTCGCAGCCCGCTCAGCCAGTTTTGTACAAGCCTTCAGCAAAATCGGGCTTATCCCCGATGCAGCCGGCACGTGGACACTGCCACGCCTCGTGGGGTTGCCAAGAGCACTCGGGCTGACTCTCCTCGGTAACCGGCTTACAGCCGAACAGGCGCTGCAATGGGGAATGATCTGGGAAGTCGTAGAGGACGATGCACTTGCCGAGCACACCTTGGCGCTCGCCAAACACCTCGCCAGTCAGCCTACTGTAGCGCTGGCACTGACCAAGAAACTGCTTCGCCAAAGCTATGACAATACGCTTGAACAACAGTTAAATCTCGAGCGCGACTTCCAGTCTGCCGCCAGCCAAACCAAAGACTTCCAGGAAGGTGTTGCGGCATTCCTTGCCAAGCGCCCGCCAAATTTCACTGGTCAGTAACCACGGGGACAACACGGCTATCAAAGGTCTTATAAAGGCACGATCAATCAGCGGCCGACCGGTACTGCCAAGCACACGAACAGAGCACACGAACAGGCCACACGAACAGGCCAAACGAACAGGTCAGACAAACGGCCAGGGAAATAAGCAGGCAAACAGACCTCTACTGCCGCGGAATTTTTAGTCCAACACCCTCTCCAACAGAGATATAGCCACCACTTTGCTGCATTTCTTAGTGACAGTCAGTGGCTTTGGGGCTATTTTTTGCACAGGCTTGAATTTAATGAGACCCTTGTCACCGTAGGGTGTCGTAATTTAACTGTGGCGCGTCGTCACTGAGGAACCAGCCACGAGAGACTCGGGACTATTCTTCACCAGCGACTGCATGTGCCAATCACCGGCGAAACTAACGGCTATACCACTCAGTCACTGAACACAGTCACTGAAGACAAGAGAACAAAATATATGGCTGAAGAAGAATACGACGACGAAGACATCATCCTATCCGAATTGGATAACGATGAGCTGGTCGAGCAAATGCACGATGACCTCTACAACGGGCTGAACGACGAGATCGCCGAAGGCACCAATATTCTCCTGGAGCGTGGCTGGGGTGCTGACAAGGTACTGAACGACGCACTGGTAGAGGGTATGAGAATCGTCGGCATCGATTTCCGCGACGGCATCCTGTTCGTACCCGAGGTACTCATGGCCGCAAACGCCATGAAGGCCGGTATGGCAATTCTCAGGCCGCTGCTGGCTGAAACCGGCGCGCCTCCCATCGGAAAAGTGGTCATCGGTACGGTCAAAGGTGATATCCACGACATCGGTAAAAACCTTGTTGGCATGATGCTCGAAGGGGCAGGCTTTGAGGTCATCGACCTCGGTATCAACAACCCGGTTGAAAACTACCTCGAAGCGCTCGAAGAGCATAAACCAGACATCCTCGGTATGTCCGCGCTACTGACTACGACCATGCCTTACATGAAAGTCGTTATCGACACATTAAAAGAGCAAGGACTCAGAGACGACTTCATTGTACTTGTCGGTGGCGCACCGCTGAACGAAGAGTTCGGTGAGGCCATTGGCGCTGATGCTTACTGCCGTGATGCTGCCGTCGCTGTTGAAACAGCCAAGGCAACCATCGCCGAAAGACGCGCGGCCAGCTAGGCGCGTTGCACGGGAATAACATTCCCACCACTGTGATGCCGCAGAGCCGGGACCCAATGGCGCGGCACCGTGTCGGTCGTGATCTTGCCGGGCAACGTACTGTTTATAACGCTGGTTACGACACCGGTTACGGGGCTGGTCATGACAATGGCTATAACACCGACCCGGTGACAGGGACCAGTGACAGACGGTAGTACCCATGAAAAAAACGCTCGTAATCGCTTGTGGCGCAATCGCCCACGAAATTGTCGCGGTTTTTAAAGC
>CALDUO010000262.1 GCA_937923745.1 uncultured Granulosicoccaceae bacterium | reverse complement strand
CCTGTGCCCGGAATCATACCGAGTATGACGCCAAAGCCACTGGCAACCGTTGCAACACGTTTGTGCTGAAGCAGCTCTTTGATACCCGACGTCATGCGGCCGGTGAGTGGTTTTGCATCCGGACTGTTATCCGGTGCTGTTAGGAGATAAAAGGCCTGGCTCAATGCAAACAGCCCCAGCACAACAACAATGAGGTTGATACCGGAACTGAGAAAACTCAACTCAAACGTATAGCGCTTGGTGTAAGTAACAGCATCCAAACCGACCGTTTGCAAAAAAATGCCAAACATTGCGAGCATACCCGCTGCAAATATCTGCCCCCGGTGCGCAAGGATGACCAGAATAATACCGAGCAGTGCCGCCAGAAAGATTTCGCGGCTACCAAACATGGGGGCTATTAAAGCGAGTACGGGCGACAGCAAAATCAGACACACGATGCCGAATATCCCACCCCAGAAAGAAGCACTGTAGGCCAGCGACACTGCGCGGTGTGGCTCACCACGTTCGGTCATCGGGTAACCGTCATACGACGTCAGCGCATTTACCGCGGTGCCCGGTGTGTTAATCAGTACGGCCGGTATGGCACCACCATACATCGACGAGCCGTAAATACCCAACAGCACAGTCAGACCAACGATGGGTTCGAGTGAGAACGTGGCAGGCAATAAAATAGCAATAGCTACAGCGGGGCCAACACCCGGTATCGCACCAATGATGACACCACCGACAGAGCCAACCAGTAGCGCGATAAGCACATCCCAGCGAGCGAGCATGTCCAATCCGGCAAGCAGATTTTCCATCAACAGCCTCGGCTAAAAATAGATGAGCATGATCTGACGCAGCCCGTCAGGTAACCATTCATAAAGCTGCCCGGCGGGCAGATTCACTTTTAGCAACGTCTTGAATAACACCACAATGATCACCGCACCAAACGCAGCTGAACACAACATCAATGGTGTCCGATAACCCACACGCCATGTCAGCACCAATGCGAAAACCAATGTGGTTGGCAGATAACCGGCTAACGGCACAAGGGCTGCGTAAGCAATAAACCAAGCGGCATATTCAAACGCCGACAGCCAGAGCAGCACCTCCTGCCAACGGCCTTCTATACGTTGTGACAACGCAGAACCGAGCAGGTGAAAGATTGCAAACACAACCATGCCAATCAGTGACACGGCGGGCCAAAAACGTGGCTGTGCAAAGAGTTTGCCGCCCGCACGATAGGTGGTTTGATCAAACAGTTGAGATAACAGAAAAATCGAGAGTGCCAACATGAGCCACGCAAATACGATATCACCGGCACGGCGATAGCGTCTAAACAATGACTGGAGCGTATTCACGCGTGACATAAACACCCAAGGACAAAAACAATACGATACAGCGTGGCGCTCTGATCATGTGACAAGCACTGTAGGCTCACGCCGGTAGCATGACCAACAATCGTTAAGCGCAATACAGAGGTGCAGCCAGATCAGCACTTAGAGATCAAACCTGCCAACTCACTACCACCAGCCCTATCTGCCGAATTGCACCCGGGCGACTAATCTTGAGAGAGCACAGTGTGGAATTTAGCTTATATCATCATACAACAGGCATGACGATATAAGCTTAAGTTCTGGTTGACGTTATGGCGCCATGGCATGCAACTTGGCCAGCGGTAGCAACCACATCTGAAGCTGGCGCACTAACCCCACTGGCTCGTGCGCCGGAACTGAAAAGGTATATTATTCTGCCAACATACCTTCAATGCGGGCCATGGTATCGATGTCCGCTTTGATCTGCTCTACCACTTCACCTGCCGGTTGCCAGTAGACAGCCGCACCGGTGTCCATCGCGAGCTTTTGGGCGCGCTCTGACATGACCGTTTTCTGTGCAACTGCAATGATTTTGTCCTGGACATCTTGAGGGGTGTCTTTATGTACGAACAGACCATTCCACAACGCGACATCCAGAGCCGGTGCCAATTCTGCAACGGTGGGTGCGTCTGGAGTTAACGGTATACGCTCAGAACCGATAGACGCCAACACTTTTACGTCATCAAGGCACGGGAGAATTTGCTGAATGGTGGTATTGATGACATCAACATCACCCGACGCCAATGTGTTGCAATCCAATGCGTCGAAAGCAGCATCAGCAGAAAACTGAAAACCCATTTCTTTCGCCAGGCCAAACGTTACCTGCGTGGGCACCAGGGGTGCACCGAAGTGACCCAACACCACGTCGTTACTGCCAGCGTGCTCTGCCAAACCTGCGATGTCATCATAGGGCGCATCACCCGATGTTGCGATCACAAACGGATAGGTTAAAAAATTACCCAGCGGAATAAACGGATCAGGGTTTAACTCAGGGATACCGATCTGCGGTCCGACCACAGGAATGGCAATGATAAAAGACCCAATGGTGTATCCGTCAGCCGGTGCATTGGCAGCTTCGATAGCACCGGGGAACGGACCACCACCGCCACCGGGCTTATTAACAACTGCCGCCGGAACGCCGTACTCAGCCTGGAAATCTTCGGCAATCATGCGGGTTAATACGTCTTCAAGATCACCCGGAGGCCACGGCACGATGAACTCAACCGGTTTTTCCGGATATTCCGCTTGAGCGGTACCGGCAATGGCAGCAAATGCCAGCGCTACGGCTGTTAGGGGTAGTTTGAACTTCAGCATTATCAGGGGCTCCTGTGGTTTGGTTCATTTTTTGAACCGATGTTATACAATAAAGATTGCCATGTTAATTATTTTCAGTCAAACTCTTTTTTATAGAACCTAACGACGCGCCCATGTCCTCTGCCACGAAAACACTGGAGCTATTGGAATACTTTGCCCCCACCCGACCGGAAATCGGGCTAAGCCAACTGTGCAGACTTGCCAGTCGAGATAAAGCAACCACATACCGCGGCCTGCGGTCACTGGAGCAAACAGGATTTGTAGAGCAAAACCCCGTCACGAAGCGTTACAGACTCGGCCCGGCATTACTGCAACTGGCACAAACGCGCGAAATTACAGTGCCCAGAAAATCCGGTGCCATCGCGCCACTCCAAACCCTGAGCCAAACCACCGGCGAAACCTGTCACGCGAGTATCCTGTCAGGCACCACGCTCTACAAGCTCGTATCAGTCGAATCGCCACGCCACAGTATTCGTGTGATCATTGATGTACAGACCTTTCCATTGCACGCCACCGCGTCCGGTCTCTGCGCACTGGCGTTTGGCCCAGACAACCTGATTGACACCGCCAAATCTGCGCTGACCACCTATACAGAAAACACCGTAGCCACCGAAGACGCGTTGCTCGACATCATTCATACAGCACGCAACACGGGGTTTGGGTTTGCGGACGGTAGCCTTGAATCTGACGTTCATAGCCTTGCAGCACCGTTGTATGATCAAACCGGCAGTTTTGCAGGTGCCGTATCAGTCGCCACTGTCGCGTCACGATTTACGCCTGAACTCAAACAACAGATAAAAGCGCAACTCGTCACTGCCAGTCGAGAAATCTCCCGCAATTGGGGCGGCACTATTCCCGCTGTTATTGAGCAATCATGGTCTGCCGTGTTGACCTAACCTGCGTCTGGCCTCCACTTATATAGCCTGAAGATAGTTGCATGAAAGATTCAAACTTCCTCAAAGCACAGAACGGTCGGTTGATGTGGCACCCCATGACATCACCGCAAGACAGCATCGATAACCCACCCAAAATCATCATTGAATCCAATGGTGTCTGTATCACCGATATTGACGGGCATGCCGTTGTAGATGCCGTGGGTGGTTTATGGAATGTGAATCTGGGGTATTCGTGTCAGCCCGTAAAAGAGGCTATTGCCAAACAACTTGATAGGCTGCCCTATTACTCAACCTTTCGTGGCACAACCAATGATGCGGCTATCGAATTGTCTTATGAGTTGAACCAGTTCTTTAAAGACGATGGCATGGCCAGCACCTTTTTTACATCAGGCGGCTCCGACTCCATTGAAACGTCACTGAGGCTTGCGCGGCAATATCACAAACTACGAGGTGAACACGGACGCACCAAATTTTTAAGCCTTAAAAAAGGGTATCACGGCACTCATATCGGTGGCGCCAGCATCAATGGCAATGCCAATTTCCGAAATGCATACGAACCGCTGTTACCAGGCTGCTTCCACATTCCGGCTCCCTATACTTACCGTAACCCGTTTAATGAAACAGATCCCGAGCGACTGGCCCAACTATGCGTTGCCGCGCTTGAAGACGAAATCGCATTTCAGGGTGCCAACACGATTGCAGCAATGATCATGGAACCCATACTCGGTGCAGGCGGCGTTATCCCGCCACACAAATCGTTCGCACCGCTGGTCAGTGACCTATGCCAGCGCCACGGCATACTGCTCATTACCGATGAAGTCATCACGGCATATGGCCGTACCGGCGCATGGTCGGGTGCGCGCTTGTGGGGTATTCAACCTGACATGATGTGCACGGCGAAAGCGATCACCAACGGATTTTTTCCGTTTGGTGCGGTGATGCTGGGACAACGCATGGTCGAGACCTTCGAGGACAACCCGGACGCAAAAATAGGACATGGTTACACCTACTCTGGTCATCCGGTGGGTGCAGCTGCCGCACTTGCCTGTTTAGCCGAAACAAAACGCCTTAACGTGATAGTAAATGCTGCCGCTCGTGGTACTCAGCTCTATGCAGGTTGTCTTGCACTCAAAGAAAAATATGACGTTATTGGTGATGTGCGCGGTGGCCATGGCCTGATGACCGCCATTGAAATGGTGAGCGACAGGGACACCAAAAAACCCATCGATGCAGCCAGTGCCGCAAAGGTACAGGAAGCAGCCTATCAGGCTGGCGCTATGGTCCGCGTGTCCGGGCCCAACCTGATTCTGTCACCACCATTGGTGCTAACAGACACAGACGCACAACTGATTTTATCGGCCATAGATGCAGGATTTGCTTCGCTGTGAGTGTAAAGCCTGCACACTTCGTTGCGCTTCTCGGGACCAAAGGTGGCCCGGCCATCCGCCCTGACTCTTCGATGCCAACGTCTAATTTGCTCGTATTAAATGGCAAAGAGATTGTGGTGGATTGCGGGCTTGGCGTGACCAAGGGTCTGGTTGACCAAGGCATGCAGTTAAAGAACGTGTCGCTGATCTTCATCTCTCATTTGCACTCCGATCATTACCTCGAACTGGGCCCGCTGCTGCACACCGCCTGGACTGCCGGGCTTAAAACCCCTGTTGATGTCTATGGCCCTGCGGGTCTCTCCGACTACTGGCATGCATTTCTTGTATCCATGAAAGCCGACATCGACCTGCGTATTGATGACGAGGGTCGCCCCGATTTAACTAAGCTCGTCACATTTCATGTTATTGATGAAGGCGATGTATATTCCACCGATGATATACATGTCAGCGCTATTCGCACAGAGCACCCTCCCCTGGTGGACTGCTTTGCGTTGTCGTTTAAAACCTCTGACACTCATGTTGTCTTCTCCGGTGACACCGCCCCTATCACTGCGATGGAAGACTTTGCACGTGGTGCTGATCTACTGATACATGAAGCCATGCTGGAGAGCGCGTTGCCTGCATTACTTGCCCGTGTTGGCAATGGCAGCGACAAACTCATGGCTCATTGGTTGAAGTCCCACACCTTTGCACATGATGCGGCCAAAACGGCATCCCGTGCTAACGTCAAGGCACTGGCTTTGTCTCATCTTATTCCGTCTGATGACCCGGACTACAACCAACAGCATTGGCAGGATGCCGTGCAGCACCACTGGAAAGGTAAACTGTATGTTGGGCATGACGGATTACGCATAACACTACCTATACAGGACTAACGTCTGTGCGGAGCACCCATCAGCTGATCGAAGACCGGGCGCGCCTACTGGGCCCGAACGTCGCAACTTTCTATGATGATCCAGTGCATTTTGTGAAAGGTGACGGGGTGTGGCTTTGGGATGCCGAAGGCACAAAGTACCTTGACTGCTATAACAACGTCCCGCATGTCGGTCATTGTAACGCTCGTGTGGTGGACGCTATTTGTCGTCAGGCGAGTACGCTCAACACACATACCCGCTATCTGCACGATGCTATTCTTGACTATCTGGAGCAACTCACCGCTACCATGGACGCATCGTTAAACACCGCCATTCTGACCTGCACAGGTTCTGAGGCTAACGATATTGCCCTGCGCATGGCGGAAGGTGTCACGGGTAAACGCGGTATCATCTCAACCGATGCCACGTATCATGGTAATACCGCATTGGTCAGCCAACTCAGTCAGTCCAACAGACCCACGGTGGGATTTGGTTTAGAGCAGTATTTCAGGTTTGTAAAAGCACCCGACAGTTACCGACATCCCGACCCTGACGGCTCACATTTCGCTCTCGCCGTTAACGAACAAATTCAGGCACTGGAAACAAGTGGCGTCGGGTTTGCCGCGCTACTGATCTGCCCGTATTTTTTGAACGAAGGATTTCCTGATCACCCCAATAATTGGCTACAGCCAGCCGCAGATGCTGTTCGTCGTGCAGGTGGTTTATTGATTTGTGATGAAGTGCAATCTGGCTTTGGGCGTATTGGCAGTCACTTTTGGGCACATCAAAAAATGGGCGTGGTGCCAGACATTATGACACTGGGCAAACCCATGGCAAACGGCCACCCGGTAGGCTGTGTTGTGTCGAACCACGACATCATAAAAATATTCCGATCAGGCTATCGGTACTTTAATACCTTTGGTGGTAACCCTGTGTCCTGCGCAGCTGCAATCGCAGTACTGGAAGAAATTAACGACAAACAATTGATGCACCAGGCACAGCATGTTGGCGACTATGCACGGCAACGACTGACAGACCTAAAAAGCAAACATCACTGCGTTGGAGACATACGAGGCTCTGGTTTGATTTTTGGTGCCGAAATGGTGCTGGACAGAAAAACCAAGGCACCCGCAAGCGAATTCACCGATCGTGTGATCAATGCCATGAGACATCGGGGCATTATTCTGTCGAAGCTTGGACGACACAAAAACACCTTAAAAATACGACCACCCATGCCCTTCTCCACCAACAACGCGCAACTACTGTTCGACACACTGGACGACGTTCTGGCAACAACACCGCTTGCCCCATAGCCACAGCATGGACCCTATTGTTCAGCAGGCGTTGAGTGTATGGGGCATACCGTCTGCCAGCTACGGTCTGGTAGCGGCGCGCGAAAATTCGGTTTACTGTATCGAGCATGAAGGCACCCGGTATGCCCTGAGGTTGCACAGGGTTGGATATCGGTCTGATATCGAACTGCTGTCCGAATTGCAGTGGATGAAAGCGGTTTCAAACGGCGGCATACAGGTGCCTTCGCCTATGCCTTCCACATCCGGTGAAGTACTGCACACGATAGATGGTGTTCAGGTAGACATGCTAACGTGGCTGACTGGCACCCCTCTTATTGATCATTTCGACAAACTAAGAGCAATCGATCGGCGCGCACTGTTTAATCGTTTGGGTAAAACGATGGCAACCTTGCATGACATGAGTGATGCCTGGTCACCACCCGCAGGCTTTGTTCGCGGCTCATGGGACATTGATGGTCTCTTGGGTGACGCTCCCCTGTGGGATCGCTTCTGGGAAAACCCGGCGCTCGCACCTGACCAACGCGACGTGCTACTACATTTCCGGGAGCTTGCCCGCGCTGAGCTCGAGCGACTCAGCGACCACTTGGACTTCGGATTGATACATGCAGACCTGGTGCGTCAGAATATATTGGTCGATGGGCCATCAGTGCAGCTTATTGACTTTGACGACGGAGGATTCGGCTATAGAATTTTTGACATTGCCACGGCACTACTTAAATTGAAATCTGACGGTGATTACAGTGATTTGCACAGCGCGCTTCTTCAGGGTTATACCTCTGTCAGGCCACTTGATACTGAAGCGTTAGATCTATTTCTGGCGCTCAGGGCAATGACCTACGTAGGTTGGAATATCACCCGAATTTATGAGACAGGTGGTCAGGCACGTAACACGCAATTTATTAAAACCGCCTTAACTCTGGCTCACCGATATATAGACCCCTGAACACTGACGAATAGCCGTGATGCACAGAGTGTGCACCACGGCCTTTAGCCTATAAGCTGCTAGCAACAAATGCGTTAGTGACCTGCATGGTTGTCATTCCAGACCAGCGTTCCCAACGGTGACAGATTACCGGGCGTCTCGCAGCTATCAACCAGATACCCACTGCCGTCGCCTGCTGATACCAGATCGTTGTTGTCCCATGCTGACCACGTCCAGACGCTTCTGCCAATCTGCTCATACCCCGGTACGTTGACCAGAGTATGTAAAAACTGGCTTGCCGCCAGTGTAGAGCCACCATTCCACGACCCATACTCACCCACATAAATGGGGGCATCGGAGGCGGCCAGCAATTGATCAATAAAGTTCTGTACCCGTGAGTAACTGAATTTCCATTGATCATACATATGAAAAGTGACCAACAGATTATCGTATCCCTGAATAATATCCATATTGGACAGCAATGCGCTCTCAGCAGGCACCACGTCACCGTGACGCCATGTGGGCCCCGTATCCTGCCCCCACGCTGTACCACTGGCAATTAACATCATGTTTGGCGCTATTGCCCGAACCGTATCCAACATGATCGGTGTTTCAGTTCTCCAGTCTGAATAGTCTCCAGACAAACCTTCCCAATTGCCGGGTTCATTGTGTACATCAAGCCATACGTAGGGGTTGTCCTTATACTTTTCTGCAACTTGCGAAATAAACTGCAGATGCATGGCCAAATTCGCGCCCGTAAAGTAATCTCCAATAATATCGTGAATATCAATCACAACCACGATACCTCGGGAGGTGTACGCTTCTATGAGTGGCGCAATATCATAGGTGCGAAATCGATCCTCCGTCTCATCGAACAGAAGTGGTTCGTCGATATACACCAAATGATCCTTCCACTGACTGGTCATCACCGGCAATATCCATGAATGTAGCCTGACCGTATTGAACTGCCAACAGTCTGTTATGCCATCGATATTGGCGCTGCCTAACGCCCACGGAAATATATTGACGCCTCGTGGCACAAACTCAGTGCCATCTGGCGCGTAGATGCGGTTATTGGCTGTTGTAAAACCGGGCGACGACAATGACTGTGTCTCTGCACCAGTCCGTCCCAACGTATTCGACAACGACTCAAACGAAGTGGCTTCAGTCTCTACGGCAGTAGCAGATAGTGTTTGCGGCGCCAAAGTAACCTTGGATGTTCGGGAAACGCTTGGCTGAAGCGCCTTTACGGATTTTCCGGCAATGGTATACGACTCACCCTCTGAACCTTTGACGACCCATGTACCCTCATGCAGTATAGAAATCGTGTTGTTACCCTGATTGCCGAAGATGGTATCGTCATGACTGATCGACCGAATGGTGTCATCACCAATACCACCTACCAGCGTGTTGATGCCTCTGCCACCCGAAATCAGGTCGTCACCCTTACCACCACAGATGAGATCGTTACCGCCACGCCCTCTGATATGATCATCACCATCGAGACCACAGATCACATCATCAGAGGGAGTACCCACCAGAATATCGTTACCTGCGGTGCCTATAATGGTACATTGATGTCGATGACACTGAGAGGCATTAGCATCTGAAAATGCCAATAAGGCACCCGAGAGAAAAGCAGCATTCAGAAAACCCTGTTGCAACCCGGGCCTTCTCGCTGTGACGGTTTTTAAAAACATAACATCATCCTTGATTCTTGTATCGCTAATGAACTGCGAGCCCAGCATCCATACCGAGTCGCTTTAAGTCTGCCAGAATTTAAGTCTGGACAGAATGTATGCAAGCCAGAATCCTTCTGGCTATGTAAAACGTGCCTGTGTACAACGTGGCCCTATATCAATTAACCCTGTCTCTGTCAGTTCTGTATCTAGTGGCAACGGCCAATCGCAAATTCAGACGATTACCAAAAAGTGGGCGTCATATCACCTAAATATCCTCAGAATCCGGGCTTGTCTATCACCTTTGAATGATCCAATTCATAGAGACAGCTTCTGCTACGAAACCACTGCCGTAAAACGAACAGCGTTTATATAACTATCTGATCAGTAAACCTGCAATAAGCGTTTTCTGGCACTGTGATGACGTCGAAATTCACCACTCATTGTTCATTATGCGTACTGTTTACGCGTTTTCTTCGTGCGCGAATAGCCTATAAACCAGATATTAGCCACACGGGAATTGGTAACCTTTGATCAGAACCATAAATTTGAGAAAATACACAGCACCAGACTGCAGGGCCGGGTTTAGGTCGACCTTGTTTTGGTGCACATTAACCAGTGTGCTTGTCATGGCGGACAACCTTCTTGTGTGCCCGAATTCGCTGTCGGGCGGCAGAAGTGCCGTCGTGGAAGCTGTGGAACCAACGATCAAGAGGCACTTCTTCTGACCCATAGTTACACTCAAAATACCGATGATGTAGCTGATGGTGAAAAGAGCCGGCTTTCAGGGTTTCTTTCTCACGCAATAGTACTCTTTCAAATCCAGAGTGCGACAACAGCGCACCGAGGCTCAACGAAAAGAGATGAAATATCACGTGTATTGGATGCGATGGCACAACAAAGTGAATGAGAATACTGGAGAAATACAGTACGTGCTCAATCGGGTGCATTGACAGGCCAGACCAGGGCCCCACGTTAATATTCCGATGATGCACATGGTGTATTGCTTTATACAACACGGGTATGTGTATTAGACGATGAATGCCGTAAAAGTGCGCTGACTGCCAAAACCGAATCAGAAAAAATATCAGAATAAACAGCACCGGTTCGTCACCGGCGGTTTCCAGTACCGGCAACTGCCCATTAGCGGCAAGACCAAAATACAGCATCATCCACGCTGACCAAACAGGCACACCCCACACCAACGTCCAGTACAGGTTATCCAATACCTGATCACCAAACGTAAATCTGGCGCTTTTCTCCATGGGCCGCTTATCGAACTTTAACCTTTGCTGCTGGCCGTTAAACCGGTAGAGGTATAAGTGCAATGCAGTGCCTAGCACCACCGTGGCCCCGAGATTAACCAAGAAAATCTGTACCATCCAGCTTACACCAGAGGTTTGGATATCTGACGCAGATGGCCAAAAAAATACGTAAGCGACGATAGCGAAGACGAGATGGTTAACAGGCGGAGAAAACGTAAGCCATGTACCCACTATCCAACGCAGTGCTGCCTTGGGTCGTGGTGGGCTATCGAACACGGGAGACAGCGTAATGGGCAGTTTAGGATGAAAATTCCATTCGCGAGACGAACCCGCAGGCGTATGGCCGTTTTCAGAGGTGTTATTGTGCGTCATACTATGTTTATATCATCAACTGCCTACAGCACCGCGACTCACTATCCTGTGCCACCCTATGACCTATGGCAAAGCGGCCTGCGAAATCAGCCGACACACAAAAATTACACATGCACGGCATGTAAACGCGAGCATCGTATACGTTTACTTATCAGACGCAAGTCAACCCCGGTGCTGATGAACCGTGCCCCAGCGAGGCTGCAGCAAGTGTAAAATACAGTGATATTCGTAAAGCGATAGGACCAACAATAACCATCTGCTATGAGTAATATTGCGCCAGAGCACATACCCTACCGCAAGCACAGTATAATGAATAATGGCCACTCAAGCAGTATTGACGCTCAATAGGATCTGAGTATTATGGATATTTCTAATTCCAAGCTTAGCTGATTTTTGTCACGACTAAAATTGTAATATTCAGAACAATGTGTGTATCTATCGGCTGGCAACGGCAAGTCTCATAGCATGTGTAACCTCTGCTTGTTTTTTCGCAGAATCACTCAGAAAATAACCTTGTTCTGGATACTTCGCATTCAGCAAGGCTCTTTGATGAACCGCCGCAAGATCATCATGATCTGGATTCAGACCAAAGTGCTCCATTACACACTCAATTGCAGGACTCGGTAAATCAACGTACTGTATTTTTAACGCATTAGAATTTAACTTAAGGGCAGACCTGAATCGGGTTTCATACTGATCTAGCAATTTCGCCAAGTACCCATCTTCCGACAGCTCTCCCAGAGCTTCCAAGGAAAGATTAGCAACACGCGATGCCAGAAACGGATCATTTTTGAACCACCGTATGGGTGCAACCGGTTTTTTGCTATTAGACACCATAATTTCCAAAGGGTCACGTACCATGAAAATCCAGGGGACATGCGGATATGCCTTTAGAATTTCCTCTATAAATGTTATGTTCCAAGAAGTGAACTTCACAAAATATTCAGTTTCTGGACCATTATATCGCTGACCATAGCTACCCAGAAGCAATTTAAATGTGTCAGCGTCAAAACGAATTCTATCTTTAAGACAATAATAAAGGTAATACGACACAGGTTCAGGCTCAGCGACGACCAGGTTTTCTGGGAATGTACTCAACATTTGACTCAGCAGCGTCGAACCGCACCGCGAAACGTGGAAGATAAATCCCTTTGGTTCGAGTGCACAAACTGATTGCACAGCACTTTTATCTGTCGCAAGATTAACATCTGTATACTGTTGAGTAGGACTGTTACTGACGTATTCTTGAGTAGCATCTACCAAAAATGGACGCTTAAATACAGAACCCGGAAATTTCCTGTAGCGCACCCTCAGACTTTCGTGTTCAATATATATCTTCTCGGGTGTCATGAATTTTAAATTCATAATAATCCAGATGACTAGATCTTAAACATATTATGAAGCGACTCAAAGTTGCGTCCCTTGTTACCATCTGAATTGCTCTCAAAGATCAACTGGCTCCATTGTTTATCCAACATCTCTGAAATGGAACCCAACACCTCTTGCTTATAACTATCAAAAGAGTCCTGTTGATAACGTGATGTTGGTAACGCTTTTCTCAAAGACAGACTATTTTTGTTTGATAGTAGGTGTTCAAGAACGTCGTATCCATTTCGATGGAGAATACCAAATGTTAGATGTATAGACGGCTGCCCCTCTGTGCAAACTTCATGGAGATATCCGCGGGGTATATAGAGCGTGTCACCCGTTTCAAGACTACAGTCTATGATGGTTTTCGCTCTTGCCACACGACGTGTAAATTCCTGTGGAGGCTCTCTTTCACCATTCAGAGGCAAAGGAAATGCCGAATCAAACACTTTCCATTTTTTATTTCCATACAACTGAATAGCAAACACAGAATGTGTATCAAAGTGCACTCCAAAACCACACGATTCCGGTGGAGAGAGGTAAACGTTAGCCTGAACGGGACAACAAAATAGGGATTGTAACGATTTACACATCACCGCGACTTTTTCCATGCTGCGATGTGCCTGAAATATACGAATAGTAGATTTTTCTTGGGTAAAAACCTCTGTCAGTTTATCAGTATCTATAACCTGATTAAATCGATACCCTTTTATGTCTTCATCTTTTGTATATCGTGAATAGGCAACCTCCTGTCCATCTCTCACCACTTGTATATTCGGATATGTGTTATTACCACCCAAATATCCGATAACGTCTTCTACCGTCAAAAATTGGTCGAAATACGTGGCACAGCCTCTCTTAATATGCAACGGCTGCTTATCCTGATAATCTGAATTATAGATATTTTCAACGTGAGGGTGAATCAAGTGATCAAATAGATCTGTCATAGAATTCAGTTGTAACAGGGTTATGTGATAAGCAAATTATTGTGATTATAATATTTTTCGTTAATCACCAATATATCAAACACGATTGAGGTTTTTTGCCTTTGATCTGCCTCCAGCAATTTTGTGCTGGTACCATTAAAGTCATGCGAATCTCCCCTGCCAACGGTACCGTGATGCGTATTAATAGTGCCCGGCGGAGGCATCACATTTTTATCGGGCAAGCTATCTGCAGGAATTACATCCAATGATGCCGCACCAGTAGGCGCCATGGCCGGTACATATGTCCTGTTATCTGACGTCACCATTTTTGTCATCGGCCATGTATCTATTCTGATCTGAAACGAATTTTCAACGTAGCTCCTTTGAGCCGGTGTAAGATTTTTCGCTCCGGCAAATTGGGCATCATTAACCGTGATCAGACTACCGTCAGACCACTGTGAAATGTTCGCATAATGTAAGGATGGTTCGCCAGGCGGTAGAAACCAGTAGTACCAATTATTATCTCTTATAGGCAAATTTACTGGTTGTAATATTATTTTGAATGAAAACCCCAATGAACAAATATATCCGACATCAAACGAAAAACATACACCGGGAGGCATTATTGCTGCAAGACCGTTCCCTATAGGTGCACCACTGACATCCCTTGCATTGTTGACCATAAGGGGTTGTTGCAATGACGGCAACCCTGGTACAGACAGATACGGCTCTATAGCATTCTGATTTGCTGATCCTGCACTACCATAATTATTGTATCTGCAAGCAACCGCTAATTTTCCGTCTTGTACTTGTGATACCAACTCTCCCCGTATATTCGCCATACTATCTTGCATCTCTAATGAGATTAATCAATCAATAGAATACTGTGACTTTTTACAACACATCACGAATCAGTCACCTAGCGTTTGTGGCTGTTTGTCAAAACTTATAATATTTTTCTGATAATATTTCTCATTCATTATTAAGACATCAACAACCATAGTCGTGGTATCTCCTGCGCTCGTTCTGATCGTAGTGACATCCCCTTTTTTTACTGCCTCCACAGAATCCAATCGGGTAGCTTCAAGTACTATTCTGAATGTTCTAAGCGCATAGTCTGATTGCGTTCCGTCAAATCCGGAATTGTTAGTAATCAACGCCGAACCGTGATCCCATGTAGATACCGATGTTGTCTGATAGTCATCGTTGGATAAAGAAGGTGATACCCAATGCACTTGATTTCCACAGATTATCTTCCCTGACTCAGCGGTAGTTATTTTCAGTTGAAACCCAGTTTTCGAGAGATACGAAACGTTCAGTGTAAACGCCGTATTCTCAGGTAATATAATTCCTTGCCCATGTCCTATGACTAAATTCTTATCGCTATACATAAGATTATTCACCATTAATGGTGAAGACAACGATGGCAAGCCGCTTGTGTGATTCAGGGCAGCCACAGACTCTTTATTTTCTGATTGAAATTGACCCGTATTATTATAAACACACTGTAATTCAAGCTTATTCTCAAAAATCAGCTTGGGTGTTTCTTCAGCAGCAATAATAGCCATCATCCTATTCCTGTATTGGTTATATAAGATCTATTAAAGAATAGATTCACACCATAGTTTTTATATTCGACTGATCAGTCGCCCAAATATGGGTTCGTAAATATCTCAGCGTTATGTTTCGAATAATATTTCTCGTTCATAACGAACACATCAAACACGATTGATACAGACCTGCTTTCGTCGAAAGCAAACGACTTCACCATAGTGACGCCAGGTTTTGCCCCCTGATCACCTTCTTTCACTGTACCATGATGCGTATTTAAATTTAGTTCATTGGAATTGGCTCCAGACTCACTACCTGGCGCTGCCAACGCCCCGGGCGCGTCCATGACCTCATTGAGTGTTGTCCCGTCATTAAGTGTGATCGTGGTCATTGGAGCCACGTCAATACGAATTTGATATGAATTTTTAACATAGTTTGCCTGAGCCGGAGGCAAATCGGGTTTATACGCAAATTGTGCATCATCGACCACAATATACTTGTTGTTCTCCCATTGATTACAACTTCTGTACATCCAATCAGTCGCCCTTGCTGGATTTCTGCTGTATACAGCTGTATTGATAACTTTGTTAACCGGTAGCAATGTCACTTTAAATTTCATACCCAGTGAGCACAGATAGCCAATCTGAAAAGAAAAGCTAACCCCAGGCGGCATAATGACCGCCTGCCCATTACCAATTAGCGTATTATCGCGGGCAACCATCGCATTCTGAACCATTAACGGGTGTGCAAGCGAGGGCAACCCCGGCACTCTAAGATAGGGGTCTATATGCTTCGGATTTTCTGTAGCATATTTTCCTTCGTTGTTATATTGACAGCTAATGGCTAACTGATTATCTTTTCCCAGATTTTCGACACGTGAGGCAGTAATATTAGACATTATTTATCCCCGTAATAGACTGTTTTGGATGATTTCAAGTGAGAACTAGTCAGTGAGTAGCTGACCCTGCTCATCAAGTATTTTATGTATGTAGCTGGCGTTGTAGCTACTGGTTGCAAACCGCTGAACCAAACTAGCAATCTGGAACCGTGTTTTTTGACTTGGCACAAAGTTTATGATCGGCTCAAGCATTTCCGTATTAATGGTATGCCAACGGGTATAACTGCCTTCCATCGATCCTGCCCATTTTGGAAAATCTTTCATGTAAGAGGTGTTTCCGCCAATCAACTTAATGGACAAACTTGCATTACCGATCTCGACGCCAAGACTGCTGCATTCTTTGGACCCCTCAGCATGTGAAGCACCACCTGATACAGGAACTTCAAAGGCAGATAAATCAGCGGTGAAACTGACTTTGGTATCCTCTGAATGACAGTCCGCCTGCTTCATTGAGGTCACCTCATTTTCATTGGTCGCGTAATAGAGCCCACCGAGAGTTGGCTGCAAACAAACCCAATACCCGAATTTCTGAAACCATGCCAATAACAGCACGTATTGGTCGGTATATGTTTTCGCTGCCATTGCATTATCAAGCTCAGCAAGGCAGGATTTGGAGAGTTTTATACTTTCTGGACTGAACGATATCTGAAGGTGCGGCACTCTTAACATTGCCGTAGAATAATATGTCTGCTTTTCGAAAGATTCAGAATGACTGTGTTTTTCTGTATGCTCCACAGTGCCACTTGCAATTCCAGGCACACCTACTGTCGCGCTGGTGGTTGAATAACCACTCTCACTATAGTTTCTAATAATTTTACTAAAGGTTGACTCAACGCTAACCTCAAGAGAAACGTTAGGAATTTGCCAGACAAAGTCTTCATGTAGCTTGAAATTACTGACATCAAACGCGCTCCATGAGCTCCACAGAGATGATACTTTTCGCTTTCCCGACACCAATAAGCAAGAGTTCATTGATCTGAGTTCAAAAAGCTTTTGCCAGTTTTCATTGGTAAATTCTGTTGGATCAATTGGTAAGTCTGTGTCGGCCATAGATACCTCCTAATGGTATTCCGCTGCTTTCTAATAATGAATATGAAATCAATCTATTTATGAATTCCATACTCTCTCGAATATCCTGATATGACTAATGCATGGAACGCTAACGACTAAGGTGGTTCTGGAAACTCAGACCCAAGTAATTGTTGTTTCACCAGGATTCCAATTACATCCTGTTCTGCCTGCAAGGTATGAGCATGCATCTGTTCAGAGTGAATATCCTCTATCGGTACAATGTAATCTGCGCTTCCTCCATGCAACCAAATTGCACTAAAATGAAGCTGCCTTAGTTCAATGTATCTAATCTCGAAATGCTCATGCTGTGTTTCTTCAGCTTCTTCCGCTGACTTCAAAGATGTCAACATGGGATTGAGTAACCTCCCTTGATTGATCGACCCCAGCTCCATCTTTCCATCAGTTTCAACCACGGTTGCCGATAAAATTGCTTTATCCTCTTTAAGAATCAGATACCTCCATCCAACTAATTGAGCAGAATCCAGCAAACTGCCAGACCCTATGTCATCAGTATGGACAGTAAATACCGGGTGTGCGCCTGTGACTTCAATTTCTGTATCTTCAAAAGAACTATGTTCGTCAGTATTGACATAAAGGTCTAAAAGAGAACTCACAGACGGGGAACGTTGGTCGACGGCAATAATCAGTCCGCTCAACAACGCATCCATTGCGCCTTCTGGTTCGTTTATAAAGCTTAGTGACATAACTATTGCATTTTTACTGGCTGTTGGTCGGTTCAGTGAAAGTGCTCACCCACAGACTCACTACATTCATGATCTATTTTTCTTCCACCACGATTTTTCTGGTCACTAAAGAACCTGCCCAAACACCCCCACTGGGCGCCCCTCTCGCGCTTTCAAGACCAATGTAAGGATCAGCGAAATTGAATACATCGTGTCCATCGTGTTTGTACGACCCGTATATAGTCACAACGTGCGCGCCCCTACCCGGTCCCCAATTAATGTACATACCCACTGGGTTTCCTTTCTCAAGCTCCGCTATGACTCTCTGTTTGTCTTTTTCTTCAGGGCCCTTTTTATGCCACATCCATTCAGAATGTAATTTTTGGGTACCATTGGTTATGAGTTGCGGCCAGTTCGGTTTATTACAGGCAACGTTTCCCGCTTTATAGTGTATTGGTTCTCCTTGTTTCATATAAGGAACCCAATATTTAATTTCCCCATGACCTGGCACATTGATGCTGGCACACTTGCCCTTGGCATCCTGTATATACTGTACCGCATTGTTACTCTGTACTTTTCTACCCCCTACATTTTCCCCAAGGAAGTACTCACACAAAGAGCTACCAACAGCGTTCCAGCACCACTGATCCAAAATTTGATATTGAGCAACTTCTGAATATCGGGCTAGGTTATTAGCACCATTTTCTGTAGGTTCTATTTTCAGGTCATTTTCGAGAAGGCGAGAACGCCCTATATTTATTAACCTTTTGTTCTTTATGACAACGTTCGGTAACGACATTTTCTCTATCTCACATCTGTGCAAGCGATCTGTGTTGGTTTATTACCGAAAACTTTGACTGGTTCGTGTCCGTAATTTACTGCTACCGATTAACTTCTGTTTTCACAATGCGAATCTGTACACAAATCTTTACGGCATATACTTTTTTTCGGTCACCCATTGCACATAGTATTTTTTCACAACTTGATTTCTTTTCTTTATAAATATCTTGAGATCAACAAAACCATGGCGTTATGCGTTAAGAGGATATATTGGTGGCGAACCTCGAACTACATCTGATACAGCAGGGTTACGAAATTACGTCTGTATACGTATTAGGTCAATGGTAATATTACCAGCAGCTATAGAAGAATAAGAAAAAGCCACTGCATAGGTTATAACGTGGGAAAGACAATTAGTCATTGTCTACAAAGGCGGAGAGCTGAGAACATCTTTATTCCGAAGATGCTTGATCTGTTACATACGCAATGGTGTAGATGACATGCCCAATTATAAAATGATCGGTTGTTTGCTGTAAAAATTGCCATTCTCGATCAGAAAATATGTAAAGGTATTTTCAGTCACCAACGGCAATGGATTGAAAGTCAGCCAGTACTGTTGCAAAGATTGTTTTGTGTTGATAACGCAGGTTTTACCGCGACGTCCAATTTAATACCGCGTTATACTGCGCCTTAGTCGCCAAAAAATGATGCTCTATACGAAGATGAGGTACTTGAGTGCTGGCTAAAGCTATATGCAGTACCGATTCTGCCTAGCGTTACAGCACTGGTGAAGTACTCAACATCACATTACTGAAAGCGATCGCTACGACGGTTGGGCACCGCCAGCAGGTGTCAGGCTCGATAGGCAGGGAGTGGCGCGCGGTCTTGTAGCTCAATCATACGTCGTAGCATCTGTTCGGTAAGCTCGTACCGTATCGCAGCCTTTTCAGGCGCATCAAACACATTGTGTATTTCGTGAGGATCAGCGTTTAGGTCGTAGAGCTCACCCCATGCTTCTCCCTCGCGCAGTGTTAGCCGAAAGTCGCTGCTCACAGCAGTGCGTATGCGTTGCGGCCGCTCAAACCCA
>CALDUO010000261.1 GCA_937923745.1 uncultured Granulosicoccaceae bacterium | reverse complement strand
AGCGCAGCGCTCTCTGAGTGCCGAGTGTTTATCGTGACTGTCCCCACTCCCATCGACGAGCACAAAAAACCAGACCTGACGCCTTTAAGAGAAGCAAGTCAGACTATCGGAGAATTGCTGAGGCCCGGTTGTTTGGTCATATATGAGTCTACTGTGTACCCCGGCGCAACTGAAGAGGTGTGTGTGCCTATCCTGGAGGAGGCATCAGGTCTTGAGTACAACAGCGATTTTTTTTGTGCGTACAGTCCAGAGAGAATTAATCCAGGAGACAAAAATAATACCCTGACGACCATTACCAAGGTGACGTCTGGCTCAACGCCGGGTGCAGCAAAGTGTGTAGAGGCACTTTATGGGTCTATTATCGTTACAGAACAGGGTATTCATCGTACCAGTTCAATCAAGGTCGCAGAAGCTGCCAAAGTCATCGAAAATATACAGCGTGACGTCAATATTGCTCTGATGAATGAACTTTCCATAGTATTTGATAAATTGGGCATAGACACGGGGGAAGTGCTGGAGGCTGCCAGAACGAAGTGGAATTTTATTGATTTCAGGCCTGGGCTCGTCGGTGGACATTGTATTGGAATTGACCCGTACTATTTGTTGCACAAAGCGATGGAGCATGATTGCGACACGCCTGTTATCCGTGCCAGTCGCGAAGTGAATGCTGCGATGGGCGGTGTGGTGGTTGAACGATTGAATAAAATGATGGTGAGAAAAGGCATAGCGATGAGAGGCGCGAGGGTGCTTATCCTTGGGCTTACATTCAAGGAAAATTGTCCTGACACGCGTAACACGAGAGTTGTGGACATGGTTATTTCACTGAGAAAACGCGGTGCGATTGTAGATGTGCATGACCCTTTCGCTGAGGGTAGGCAGGCTATAGATAACTGTGAAATCGATATTACCAATGCTCCAACCACTGATACTTACGATGCGATTGTCGTGGCGGTGGCGCATCAGGCATATAAGCAGCAGGGTGTGTCGGCTGTACGCTCGTACGGAAAAAGACAGAGTGTACTGTTTGATTTAAAAGGGCTGTTTGAAAGGAAGGATGTCGATGGCAGGCTTTAGTAGCCGGTTACCCATGACGTTGGTATGTGATTAGCCATAGAAGTTTTATAGATTGCCGTGTGGTTTGGCCTTTTTAGCCTTAATCTGTCGTTACGTCGCATCTGATTTCTCCGCATAGGCAGGGAAAATAGAGGGTGAGTTTGTTCAGGCAATACTGTGCTCGTGGGCAGAACCGGGATGCTTTCAGTAGGACGTGCACTGATGTGGTAACAAGGCAGGTCGTGCTCTCGGAGACAGGGTGTTTCCTGAAGACTTGTCGCAAATTTGGTGTTGGAGGTATGACAGGCACTAATTTTATGCAGCAATTAGCATAGCGCCTGAATTTAGTGATTGGCAATCCTGAGAATTTAGGTTTCTGGACTTGAACACCAAGTATCCTTAGGCATTGCACTGCAAAAGGTCGGTTTCTTTTTTGGCTGTAATCAACGACGGCGATTGGACTTTAAATTGAGCACGCAACCCAATATATTATTTATCATGGCGGATGATCACGCAGCGAAAGCCATAGGCTGCTATGGTGCTGGCATCAATCAAACACCAAACCTTGACCGCATTGCAACCGAAGGAATGCGCTTTAATCACTGCTATGTGACTAATTCTATTTGCACACCAAGTCGGGCCGCCATTCTGACCGGGACGTATAACCACGTGAATGGCGTTACCACTCTCGAGACACCAATAGACAACCGATTGCCAAATGTTGCAAAGCATCTGCGTACGGGTGGCTATCAAACTGCAATGATTGGCAAGTGGCACTTGGGAGAAGGTGAGCTGCATCAGCCGTCAGGGTTTGATTTTTGGTCGGTGTTGCCTGGGCAGGGCGAGTACTTTGACCCAGTTCTGATTGAGATGGGCAAAGAGGTGGAGGTCTCCGGTTATGCAACTGACATAATCACCGATAAAAGCCTGGATTGGCTGAATCAACGAAATCCGGACAAGCCCTTTTTTCTGATGTGTCATCACAAGGCGCCGCATCGGGAATGGGAGCCACATCCGCAACATCGACAGCTCTATCAGGCAGATATACAGACTCCTGAGACATTTGACGACGATTATAAAAACCGCGCCAAAGCTGCGGCTCAAGCGAAAATGCGCATCAAGGATGACATGACCTATGCCGACCTTGGCTTGGTACAACCTGAGGGTGGTTCTGAAGTGGGTGAGAGGGCGCGCGACAAGAGCTTAAGGCGCAAGATACCCAACCCAGACGATGTGTCAGCACTGCGACTGATCGACAAGGACACTGGTGAGATTTTTACGTTCCAAAGCAAAGCCGAGCTCAGTCATTTTAAATACCAGCGTTACATAAAACGGTACCTGCGAACGATTGCATCAATTGATGATAGTGTGGGTCGCCTGCTCGACTATCTTGATCATCAAAATCTGTCCGACAACACCGTAGTCATCTACACCTCCGACCAGGGATTCTTTCTGGGGGAGCATGGATGGTTTGATAAACGTTTTATGTATGAAGAATCGTTTCAGATGCCATTTCTGATTCGATATCCTCGCATTGTTGCTCAGGCTTCAATGTGTGATCACGTCGTGTGCAATGTTGATTTTGCCGCAACATTTTTGGACCTCGCGGGGCTACAGATACCGAGTTATATGCAAGGCAACAGTTTTCTTTCCTTGTTGGCCGGTGGCCCCGACGGCAGTTGGCCAGATATCGCCTATCATCGCTATTGGATGCACAGAGACCCCGATCACAATGCCTATGCGCACTATGGCATTCGTAATCAGCGTTACAAACTAATCTATTGGTACAACGAGGGAATGGGTCTGCCGGGCACCAATCACGGCGGTGAGGACCGGGAATGGGAGCTGTTTGACTGCGAAAAAGACCCCCTCGAACTATTTAATGTCTACTCAGACCCGGCCTATCAGTCAGTAGTAATCCACATGACCCGACTACTGGACAAAAAGATGGCCGAAATCGGCGACGAGCCAGCGCACTCATCTCCCAATCCCGGACACCCATAAATTTGGGATAATCCCGGACACCCATGAATTTGGAGGGTATTCCTGGACACCCATAAATTTTGGAATAATCCTACACACCCATAGATAACCTTGGACACTCATGAATTTGGGATAATCCCGGACATCCATGAATATGACCTGATTTTCATTAAGATTATGCTGGACACCCATGAAATGCCCTGCGGCATTAATCGTTGATTTGCCATTGAGTAAGCGTTGGTAGGTGAATGGGTAGTCCAGTTCAGAGACGCAGTGCAGAGGCGGAGTTACCTCTTACCCCATAATTTTTGCCAGGTGATGGGGCCAGTCCGCACTTTTGCGTTTATGTCAGATACTCTGGTATTCACCTGGCGGGGCGGTTATGTATTGATCTCCGATAATTTCTTTCGCCTCGGAACCTGGCAAGTCATTTGGGATACTTCCATGCGTGTCCAGCATAATTTTGGGTGTCCAGCAACGTATCCACTTTCAAGCCATCGAAAAAATGATTCGATACAATTGTTTCCTATAAAATATTAAATCGATGTTGCTTCTCCGCAAGCTATGATTTGCCGATTTTTGTGTCTGAGACATTATCGGCTAACACGCCATTCTGTTTTAAGTATCTGTATAATCCTTGCGGTTTGTTGTCCGTCTTGAGTCTGCCTGTGGGGCTTCTCAGGGGGTATCGTACCCATCCAAATAATGGAGCTATACTTTGCGTAGCCAACACGTCATCACAGGCATTGCCGGGCTAATTGCCGCGTGTTTGGTCGGTTTTGGTGAATACTTGCTACATTACGACGCGTTGGCAAGATTCGCTGGAAGCGACTATGAATTCATGCGTGGTATTCCGGCTGATCGTTCCACCACGGGGCACTTCGTGGGGGTCTTTGGCGCCACGCTGTATCCGGTGGGGTGCTATCACATTTATCTCATGTTGCGGCCAGCAAACTGGTTATGGGCCTTCCTTGTTTTTCTTGTGGGGTCGGTTGGATTTATGGTCGGTGTGGTTTGGATTGGGTCGCGGGCCAGCATCTCGGCTTTAATTCAGTTATCAGGTGGTGCCGAGATCGCTGAACTTGTTGAGCTCTATGAGCTTCGGTACGAAACCCTGTTGCAGGTTATCAGGTTCACGACTCTGTTTCTCTCTGGCGTTATCGTCTGGTTGTCGCTAACAGGGCGGTCGCATTACCCGAGGTGGATTGCACTGTTTAACCCTATATTGCTGATTATATTGAACTTCCTGCTATATTTGATTGTCCCGGAGATCGGTAAGCACACTATGCCAATCGCTCTTAATGTTGCGTTCTTCATTTTCTTTGCAATCTCGATCATTTTTGCGCTCCGTGTTTCTAATGATGCAGACGAACGTATTTTTGAACGAGCCAACCACCAGTATCGAGATCAGTGACTGACATGAGTATCGGAAAGCTACTACGCTCTATAGGCATTTTTGTGCTGTTATTGGCACTGCTCGTGATAGCCGGAATAACGTTTCTCACGTCCCGTGATCGGGCAAATAACTACCCTGTATCAACTCAAGGTCTGAGTATTCCGATATTTACGCAGCAATACATTGATTTTGTACCAACTTACGATAAGACAAAAACGATTCCGTTCGCTGCTGGGGCTGTTATTGATATTGATGGCGACGGAGTAGAAGAGCTCTTTTTTGGTGGCGGAATGGAGCAACAAGATGCTATTTATCGTTTTGAAAATGGTCAGTTTTTCGACGTAACGAGTCAGTCTGGCTGGGTGAAAGACGTGCCAGATAAAACCTTCAGCGCTGTATCATTGGATTTCGACAAAGATGGCGACAATGATCTGCTGGTAACCCGTCAGAGTGGTGTTTTTTTGTACGACAATAATGACGGGAAATTCAGCTCGATAAAGTTGAATCTTGATCTAAACGCCGAGACTGTGCCTTTGTCTGTCGCCGTGGCCGATCTGAATCGGGATGGTTTTTTCGACATGTACATTTCTGGATATATTGCCCGTGAGTACGTTAGAGGCACCACAATATTCAACGAGGAGTA
Source organism: uncultured Granulosicoccaceae bacterium (assembly GCA_937923745.1). Classification (GTDB taxonomy): domain Bacteria; phylum Pseudomonadota; class Gammaproteobacteria; order Granulosicoccales; family Granulosicoccaceae; genus CALDUO01. Next base: position 3,107 of record CALDUO010000261.1, on the reverse strand, counting down.
TGGTGGTACAAGCGAGCTCTATCTCAACACGGGTGACAACACATTCAAAAACGTGACGAAGGCGGCAGGGTTGCACTATAAGCACAACACGTTTCAGGCCGTGTTTATCGACGTGGATGATGATCGCCTGGAAGATCTTGTCGTAGCACATGACACCGGTCAGGTTCGAACATGGAAGAATATGGGTGACCTTACTTTTCAACAAAAGAGTAACCCCACCAGCAACTATTTCTCCTACCCAATGGGGATTGCGGTTACTGATTTAAAAAACGATGGCTTACCCGATTTCTTTTTCTCCAATGTTGGGTCTACTGTACCCACTTCGTTGGTACGGGGTGATCTGAACGAAGATCAGGTGTTAAACAAAGATTGGCTATTGTTCGAAAATCAGGGGAATTTTGAGTTCGTTGATTCCGCAGAAAAATCGCAGTTGGCAGACTACGAATTCTCTTGGGGGGCGGTCTTTGAAGATTTTAATCTTGACGGACGTGACGATTTGGTAGTTTCCGAAAATTACGAGGGATGGCCACTGCACAAATTGCCTCTGTGGCGCCTTGACGGCCGTTTTTTGCTTCAGTCTGAGAATGGTGTTTTTATGGAAACCGGCAATGAAGCGGGCGTGCTTAACAGGGAGTATGGCATAACACCGCTAACCGCCGACTTCAATCAGGATGGGTATCCCGATCTAGTGCATGTTAATTTACTCGGTCCTCAAAATGTGTTTTTAAGTGACGGGGGAGATAATGGATATCTGAAAGTTGTGCTGCCCAATACCATAGAATCTGTGGGTGCTAAAGTGTCGGTTACACTCGAAGACGGATCGACTTTGGTACAGACTTTTATTGTCGGTGAGGGCTTGGTGTCAGATCAGTCGCACACACTGATATTTGGTTTGGGAGTTGGTTCTGCAGTGCTGATTGAGGCTCGATTTCTCGATGGTTCGATCAAGCAGCTGGATGGTATGTTTCGTAATCAACGCATAAAATTTTGATACCCTTAATGTTGAAATTACCATGAAAAAAAGTAGGCTTATAGATGTCGCTTTGTGGATATTGTTGTCGATCGGATTTTTTGGCGCTGTTAGTATCAGTTACAGTAATCTCTCCGGCAACCCGTGTCCCTATATCTGGGTAGTGCCTATTTGCTACGTAGTACTGATCGCGTACGGCTTAATGATAGCGTCGCTAGTGGTTCCTCATATCGGCTGCAAGCACTATTTTTTCATCGCGGGTTGGGGGACAGCGTTTTTGATAGCACTTGCAGGTTCATTGGCTGAAATGCTTAGTGGTGGTGGCGTGTGCCCAACCTCTGGCGGTGGAAGCATCAGAGGTGGCAATACCGGCTCAATACCCATGTGTTACATTTCCTTGGCTCTAACTATCGGTATTTTATTATTGTTTCTAATCGGTCCCTATCGACGCGTCTGTGATGTATACGAGCAGTCTAATCGGTAGTCACTTTAGATAGCCATGTCAGATAAGGACACCCATGAATTGGGTTGTCAGTTAAGTTGTGGACAGCCACCAAATACTGGCTGTTAAGTTGTGGACAGCCAACAAATACAGTGGCAGCGAGCAGACTTTATCTCTCAAAAGGCAGTTGAGGAGTCAGTCGAGATTCTGTCGGGGACGCTCACAAGTCAGTCGAGGACACCCAGTAAATGTACCGATTAGAACTATCAGAGACATCCCTCTTATAAATGCACAATTTCCGAAAACACAACGTATGATCTGACGACCGCAATCCACGGCGTACTGTAGTGAATGCAGTGAGTCTATATATTGCTCTGCTTGTCATTGAGGGTTAATAGTCGACACTCCAAACACTATCCCTACAAGGAATGAGTCCTTGTATTTAGTGTGATTTTCTTTTCTTTGAATCTCCTGTGTAACATTTCAGTTGACAACGCAAAAATAATCAGAGATATTGACGCATCAATTTGCTAAAAGGATTTGGCAATGACCATCGCAAGAAGAAAACAAGTCTGCCTTTCTGTTACCCCCTATTATCACTGTGTGACGCGTTGTGTACGGCAAGCGTACCTTTGTGGATTTAACGAAGAAAAAAAACGCAATTACAACCATCGACGGCAATGGATAGAGGATCGTCTGTTACTGCTGACCCAAGTATATTGTATTGATGTGGCGGGGTTTGCGGTGATGTCTAATCACTATCACGTTATTCTGAGAGTGGACAAAAATAAAGCCGATAAACTTTCAGAAGACGAAGTGGTGGAACGATGGCTAAAAATCTACCGAGGATCTGTACTGATACAGCGTTACGCAGCCGGCGAAGAATTGGGAGAAACTGAGCTTCTGGAGGTTAGCAAGACGATTTCTGAATACCGTGATCATTTAAGTAATTTAAGTCGGTTTATGGGGAATTTAAACGAGAATATTGCACGTAAAGCTAATTTAGAAGATGGTTGTACCGGTGCCTTTTGGGAGTCAAGGTTTCGTTCGCAAGCTTTGTTGGATGAAGAGGCGGTACTGAGAACGATGTGTTATGTCGATCTAAATCCGGTTCGGGCTAAAATGGCGAAAACACCTGAATCCTCAAAACATACGTCGGTACATAGACGATTAAAAGAACGCGTATCGGGCCTATTGCCTTTTCGTGACTCTTTGAAAGCCTCTTCAAATTCCAGTGATCTCAGCGAAGTATCTTTGTCGACAACTTTCAAACAATATCTTGAGCTACTTGACTGGACCGGTAAGCTGATCCAAAAAGGTAAGCGAGGTTCGGTAAACGAAAAGGAACCTTCCATAATAAGTCGGTTAGGCTACACACCCAACGCATGGCTGAATGTTCAAACCCCAACCATATCATGGAGGCAGAAAGCTCTTGGCAGCAAGGATCGAATTGAAGAGTACTGTCATGCAGTCGGAAAAAACTGGATATGGCAGTTTTAAAATTCAAGGTAAGCAATATCTATTTGTAAATATTGTTTGCGCAAAATGTGTGTTTGTAAACAGCTTAACAAATTGTGATTCGATTTGCGAGTGGCTATTTTCTCGATACGTGGGTGGCCTTTCTTTGTGAGTACATAGGGCAAGTAACATAAATTCAAAAACAATAGCGGACTGATTTATACATATCTAACTGGC
>CALDUO010000260.1 GCA_937923745.1 uncultured Granulosicoccaceae bacterium | reverse complement strand
TTATGAATCCATTGCATCAGAATTACAAACATGTCAAAACGCTTGAAGCGCTGGCGGATATTCCGGCCGCTGCGATTCACTCACTGGTGGTCTTTGTCGGCAGTGCTGAATTTAAAACCGAGATGCCGGCAAATGTCACCGGGTTGCGCGGGTACCTGAGCAATATCAAGTCAAAACGTGACGTCGTGTTAAACCCAATGGATGTCGAGGCGGTTATCGCAAAAATCGGGCAACTCAGACTGACTCGCGGACTAAAAACTGACCGGCAACACGTGCGTCATTTGCGAGAAAAGCAGGCTGCAACCCAGTTACGTCGTGTGCAAAGCCCGTCGGAAAACACTACCGCAACCGATACTGCAACAGACTCGGTGAGAGCATCACTGGCTACTCCACTGGCTACTCCACTGGCTGGATCACTGGCTGCATCGATGGCAACACCCCAATGCCCAAAGTGCAGTCATAGCATGGTGTCGCGGCACAGCAAAAAAGGCAAGCATGCCGGGAGTACCTTCTGGGGCTGCTCAACCTACCCGGCATGTCGCGCCACAATCAATGCGTCACTCCCACTCGATAGTCGCGGGGGGCTTACTGGAAATATCGTAGGTCACACGTGATATTCGCGGCACACTGTTAATGATGGTGCGCGACATTTCATCCAGAAAATCAAACGGCAGGCGTGCAGCCCTGGCGGTCATGAAGTCAATGGTTTCAACGGCACGCAAGGCCACGACAAAATCATAGCGTCGCCCGTCTCCGGTGACACCGACTGATTTTACGGGCAGAAAGACGGCGAACGCCTGGGAGACTTTGTCGTACAGCCCGTGTTCGCGAAGGCCTTTGATAAAAATGTCATCGGCCTCGCGCAGTATGTCGGCATAGTCTTTGGTGACTTCTCCCAGGATGCGCACCCCTAACCCTGGGCCCGGAAAAGGATGCCTCTGTACCATGGTGGCTGGTAATCCTAATTCGATGCCGAGCCTGCGAACCTCATCCTTAAAGAGTTCTCTTAATGGCTCGACCAGCTTCAGTGTCATGGTGTCTGGCAAACCACCCACATTGTGGTGTGATTTTATAAGATGCGCTTTACCCGTGGCACTGCCAGCAGATTCGATGACATCAGGATATATGGTGCCCTGCGCTAGAAAGGCAGCATCGGTGAGGCGGCCTGCTTCTTCCTCAAACACATCGACAAACAGTCCACCGATTACGCGGCGTTTCTCTTCGGGATCGGTGATCCCTTTTAGGGCATCCAGAAACCGGGATTCTGCATCGACCCTGATGACCCGTACACCGAGGTTGTCAGCGAACGTTTGCATGACCTGATCACCCTCATGCAGACGCAACAAACCGTTATCTACAAAGACACAGGTGAGCTGCGCACCGATAGCACGATGCAATAATGCCGCAACTACCGAAGAATCAACACCGCCTGATAAACCCAGGATAACCTGCTGATCACCGACCTGTTCCTGTATACGGCGTACCTGATCGTCAATGATATTGTCAGCAGTCCAGTTGGCTGCACAGCCGCAGATATCAATCACAAACCGCGACAACAACGCAGTGCCCTGCCGGGTATGGGTCACCTCGGGATGGAACTGTATACCAAACCACGGCTTTTGCTCGTGTGCGATGGCGGCTATGGGCGCATTGGCAGACTGTGCCGTCACATAAAAACCATCGGGGATTCGCTCTACGCGATCACCATGACTCATCCAGACATCGAGCACCTGCTGGTCGGCACGATCAGACAGATGCTGGAGCAAGCGGCAGGGTTTGATGACTTGCACCTCGGCGTAACCAAACTCACTGTGCCCGGTATTGTCGACATCACCACCGAGTTGATGCGCCATGGACTGCATGCCATAACAAATACCCAGCACGGGTTTATCGGCCTCGAGCACGATATCGGGGATTGCCGGTGCCTCTGATGCCAACGCTGATTCGGGACTGCCCGAGAGTATGTAGCCCGTTGCGTTAAACGCCGCGATGTGTTCATGCGCGACATCCCATCCCATAATTTCGCAGTACACGCCAATTTCGCGAACGCGCCTTGCGATCAGTTGTGTGTACTGAGAACCGAAATCGAGAATGAGAATGCGGTCTTCATGAATGCTGTTGGTGGTCATAGAATACTGATCAGGGAGGTGGCGTCGACAACTAACCCAAGTGATAGTTGGGAGGTTCGCGAGTCATTTGTACATCGTGGACATGACTCTCGCGCATACCGGCTGCGGTTATCTTGACCATCTCGGCGCGTGTACGCATGACATCAATCGATGCAGCACCACAATAACCCATGCTAGAGCGCAGCCCACCAATCAATTGATGCACAATCGCGGTCATGGGGCCTTTATAGGGCACGCGCCCTTCAATGCCTTCGGGAACCAGCTTATCTGCCGAATCTTCGTCATCCTGAAAGTACCGGTCACTCGAGCCCTGTTGCATAGCACCGACAGACCCCATGCCCCGATACGATTTATACGAACGCCCCTGATAAAGCTCGACTTTCCCCGGTGCCTCTTCGGTACCGGCCAGCAGGCCACCGACCATGACCGTATCGGCACCGGCTGCGATGGCCTTGGCGATATCGCCAGAATAGCGTATGCCGCCATCGGCAATGAGCGGCACACCGGTCCCCTCCAACGCAGCGGCCACATCAGTGACAGCAGTAATTTGGGGAACACCAACACCTGCAACAATGCGGGTGGTACAGATAGAACCGGGGCCTATGCCGACTTTGACACCACTGGCGCCACAGTCGAGCATGGCTTTTGCGGCATCGGCTGTGGCGATATTGCCACCGATAATAGAGACGTTATATTGTTTGGATGCCCATGCCACTTTATCGAGTACACCTTGTGAATGACCGTGGGCGGTGTCGACAATGATGACATCGACACCGGCATCGACCAATGCTTCCATGCGGGCCTCGGCATCTTGTCCGGTACCAACCGCCGCACCGGCCAGTAACCGGCCGTGCTGATCCTTGCAGGCGTTCGGATAGTCTTTGGCCTTTTGAATATCTTTCACGGTGATCATGCCGCGCAGTTCGAACGCGTCGTTAACCACCAACACTTTTTCAATGCGGTTTTGGTGAAGCTCTTCTATGGCATCGGTGCGCGAGGCCCCCTCAGGCACGGTCACCAGACGCTCGCGCGGTGTCATGATGCTTGAGACCGGCTGATCGAGCCTGCTCTCAAAACGAAGATCGCGTTGTGTGACGATACCCAACAGCGCATCGCCATCTACCACCGGCAACCCGGAAATACCATGGCGTTGCGTCAGCTCAACCACTTCGCGAATGCTGGTTTGCGGGCCGATGGTGATGGGTTCCAACACCACACCACTTTCAAATTTTTTGACTTGTCGCACTTGCTCGGCCTGAGCATCGATTGACATGTTTTTATGTATGATGCCGATACCACCCTCCTGTGCCAGCGCAATGGCCAGCCGCGACTCGGTCACGGTGTCCATCGCTGCGGACAGCAGCGGTATATTCAAAGAGATGGTCTTGGTGAGGCGCGTGGAGAGACTGACTTCCCGGGGCAGTACCGTCGAATGGCCGGGAATTAACAGAACATCGTCGAACGTTAAAGCTTCCTTTATAACTGGCATGCAGCAAACCCGGTCAACACAATGGCGTATTATACGGGTTGCGCGAAAAACCGTAAACAGCACACGACAAAGACACCGATATTGCAGATGACCGTAAAACCCGACACGATTTTCACGGTAAGCCGACTGAATCAGGAAGTACAGGCAACGCTGTCGTCAACTTTTGGCATGTTATGGGTCGAGGGAGAACTCTCCAATTTCAGCCGACCTGCCTCCGGACATTTTTATTTCTCATTAAAAGACAGCCGCGCGCAGCTTCGGTGCGCGATGTTTAAGGGCCGCAACCGCTACATAGACTTCACGCCCGGCGACGGTCAACAAGTCTTGGTTCGGGGCCGCCCCGGCCTGTACGAGCCGCGCGGCGACTTCCAGTTTATTGTTGAACACATGACATTGGCTGGCACCGGTCTGCTGCAACAGAAATTTGAGCAAATCAAACGACGCCTGCAAGAGGATGGCTGGTTTGCCAACGAGATCAAGCAGCCATTACCGATTGCACCCCGCTCTATCGGTATCGTCACCTCGCCGACCGGCGCTGCACTTCAGGACGTTCTGAATGTACTGAAACGTCGCTATCCGGTCGCGTCAGTCATTGTGTACCCAACACCGGTACAGGGCATCAAGGCAGCGCCGGGGATAATCAGGGCTATTCAGCGGGCCAACAGTCGCAACGAAGTCGATGTTCTGTTGGTTTGTCGCGGCGGCGGTTCACTCGAGGACCTGTGGGCGTTTAACGAAGAGGCGGTGGCCGCGGCCATTCATCGGTCTGTGTTGCCGATCGTCTCCGGCGTCGGACACGAAATTGACTTTACAATCGCCGATATGGTCGCCGATGTCCGGGCACCCACACCTTCGGCCGCCGCAGAATTGGTGGTGCCTGATCAGCAGGAAACCCTGCAGCGATTGCAGGCGTCTATTGCACTGCTCCAGACCGGTATTAAAAGGGTCACGCAACCCGGCGCCGCACTGCTGCAACAACTCTCCCGTCGTCTTGAAGCCCGACATCCGGCACAGGTAATCCATACCCGTATCCAACGTGTTGATGAACTTGAAAAGCACCTGACGCTAATGATGCGTTCGCAGTTAAATGACTATCAGCACATCACCCAAAGCGCGACTGCGGCACTGCAAACGCATTCACCCGCCACACGAATCCGGTCCGAGCACGTGCGGGTAGCCCATGCGCACGGGAAACTGGCAGCCTCCGTCTCGGCACTCATCAAGGCCAAACGATCCCGGCTTGAAAACTCAGCGCATGCGCTCGATGCTGTGAGTCCGTTGGCAACGCTGTCCAGAGGTTATGCCGTTGTACGCAAACAGGGCACTGTGGTGTCGGACGCCGCCGACCTCGCTCCCGGTCAGCAGATAGAGGGTTTACTCGGACGCGGAAAGTTTACGGCAGAAGTACTGGACACCGACACAGGCGTCTCTGAACCTCGGTCAGAGGGCTGATTCGTCGCCACCCGAGCACCTGTCTGATCAGCACAACTGCGGGGCTATCGACCGTAGCGCTGCAGCACCCACGGCAACGTCACTGAGCGCGCTTGCCGGACGCACATCGGATTGACACTCGACGCCTGCTTGAATGCACCTCAACTCCTCACCGGATACACCCCGAATCTGCATCGTTTAACAGAATCGGCATTCGCCGGAAGCACATTGGAAGAGTTGCATATTGGCGCAATTTTTGGTAAAAAGCGGAGTTCGCTAGCTTCTTGATAACAGGAGCGCCAGTTATGGCCAAAGTTACCGCGAAGAAGAAGACTGCCGGGAAGGCAGCGCCTAAAGCTACATCGCCAAAAGCTACATCGAAAGTTGCATCCCGAACTTCTGCCCAGTCTGCAATAAAGACTACAGGCAAAACTGCAGGCAAGGCTGCAGCCAAGTCTACAGTCAGTGCTTCGAAAAAGACGTCGGCGAAAGCGAAAGCCAAGGATGACACTCAAGTGACACCGGCAAAAAAGAAGGCAGTAACAGGCCAACCGGCCGAAGAGACGGCTGCGGTTGAAAAGAAATCGGCTGGCAAGACCAAAGCAGCATCAACCGCCAAAACAAACGCCAAAAAAACGGTCTCGAAAAAGACCGGAGCCGCTACCGCCACAGCGGCCAAAAAGACACCAACAGCCAAAAAGAAAGCAACAGCAAAAACCGCTGCGAAAGTAACAACTGCAGATGACACGACCAAGCCGGTAACAGAAGCCGGTCAATCCGATGCTGAAGCAGCATCGGCAAAAAAATCGCCACAAACTTCAGACGATAAAAACGTGACCAAAAAGACTGCCGCAAAGAAAACCACTGCCAAAAAAGCTACCAGCAAAAAAGCGGTTGCCAAAAAAACGGCCACCAAAAAAGCACCAGCAAAGGAAGCGGCGACCCCTGCAGAAGAAACAGAGGTGGAAGCAGCCGTAGCCAAAACAACCACGTCCAAAAAAACAACGTCCAAGAAAGTAGCGGCGAAAAAGGCCACGGCGAAGAAAGCGTCAGCGACCACCAAAAAAGCCGCCAGTGCGTCCTCACCCAAGGCAGATGATATCGACACCAACGATATCGATGCTGATGACTTTGACGACTACGATAACGACTCCGGTCAAAACGCCATTGTCCGCTACGAAAGGCAGACGGGGTCTGACTACATGAACGAAGAGCAGCGTGCCGAGTTCCGTCAAATACTCACTGAATGGAAACAGCAGTTAATGGAAGAAGTGGATCGCACCGTCGGGCACATGAAAGACGACGCGACCAACTTCCCCGACCCAAATGATCGCGCCACACAGGAAGAAGAGTTCAGTCTCGAACTACGCACCCGCGACCGCGAACGTAAGCTCATCAAAAAAATCAACGAAGCCCAAAAGCGCATTGACGACGATGAGTACGGTTACTGCGAAACCTGCGGCATCGAAATCGGTGTTGAACGTCTGAAAGCAAGGCCGACTGCAGAGCTGTGCTTTGACTGCAAAACACTGGAAGAAATTCGTGAGCGGCAGATCGCCTGATTCTGTATCAGACAACGACCGGTTAGCTCACGTACCCGCTACACACTCAACGTTCTAAGCGTGTGCTACGGTCTTGACGACTGCACCCTTTCTCACTGCATGTACCCACCACCGGTGTCCCGCCGGTGAGTGACCAAGACCAGCACGCCAACCAGCACGCCAACCAGCACGCCGACCAATACGCCGACCAGTACCGCGGTCGTTTTGCTCCCTCCCCCACTGGACCGCTGCATATGGGTTCCCTGGTCACCGCAATGGCCAGTTATTGTGAAGCGAAGACCCACAACGGACACTGGCTGCTACGGATTGACGATATTGATCCGCCGCGCGAACAACCCGGCGCAGCAACGCTAATTAAAGAGACACTGGAACGACATGGTTTTCAGTGGGACGGGCCGATCGTGTATCAGTCGCTCAGACAGTCCGACTATCAACAGGCCTTTGACAGACTGCATAAAGACCAGCAACTCTACGGTTGTGCATGCACCCGAAAAACACTGGCCAACACCCCAGTGTATCCCGGGCACTGTCGTGATGCCGGGCTACCACTCGACGGAAACGCCTGTCGCTGTCGTTGCAGGCCAACCACACCTGACATGTATGCCGGTGCACAAGGTTCCAACGACGGCAGCCAGCCTGTCAATCACGAACCGGAAGACGTGATAGTGCGCAGACGCGACGGGCTCTTTAGCTACACACTGGCAACAGTGGTTGACGACATCACAGACCGCATCAGTCATGTCGTACGCGGTATGGACCTCCACGCAGCAGAAGCGGCACAGACCCGGTTGTTTTATCAACTTGGCGCATCACCACCTGCGTGGTTTTACACCGAGATCGTCACCAACAACCAGCAGCAAAAACTCAGCAAACAAAACCTTGCACCGGCACTGGACAACACACATGCACTGGATAACCTGACAACTGCATGGCAACTCCTCAAACAAACTGGCATGACATCGGTGCGCTCGGTCGATACTTTTTGGCAACAGGCATTAACCCTGTGGTCACCGGCGCGTGGACTTTGCTCGCCGCAGGAGACCCGCTGACGCCATGGCACCAGAGACACCACGCAACGACCACACGCTGCTGCTGCTCGTTGTCGCGCTGTTTTTATTTCATTCTCCTTTTTCCACGTGGTGGACCAGCCTGAACCTGCCTTGGTATCTGATCTTCGTAGCCTGGGGCATCCTGATACTGTTAATTGCACTAAACCGTCGTCGGAGTGACCGTAACCGTGGGCATTGACCTTTGGTCGCTTTTCGTCATTGCTATCAGTTATCTCGGACTTCTGTTTCTGATAGCGCACTGCGCTGACGCGGGATATATCTCCCGTAAAGTGGTGGATCATCCCGTGGTGTATACGCTGTCATTGGGCGTGTACGCGACCTCCTGGACTTACTATGGTAGCGTCGGGCTGGCGGCGCAAAGCGGTTTTGCATTTTTGACCATTTATCTTGGTGTGACCGCTGCCTTTTTATTGGGGCCATACATACTCAGACCGATACTGCGTTTGTGCCGTGATTATCAGTTAGCGTCTATCGCCGACCTGTTTGCCTTTCGTTATGGCGGTCGGGCCAGCGGATTTATAGTGACGGTGTTTATGCTCATTGGCATTTTGCCGTACATATCACTACAGATACGTGCGGTCACCGAATCGACTCAAATTATTACGCGTCAAGCACCGTCCAATCTGTTGGCACTCAGTTTTTGTTTGCTCATTACTATTTTTGCTGTGCTCTTCGGTGCACGGCACCTGACACCCCGTGAAAAACACGCCGGGCTGGTGGCCGCTATTGCGTTTGAATCTGCGGTGAAGTTAATTGCACTGTGTGTTGCCGGCACCTTTGCTGTCACGCAAGTGTTTGGTGGTTTTGGTGGCATGAACGAGTGGGTTGACGCAAACCCCGAGGCGCTGTCCAAACTCTACGCACAAACCGATACCGGTTTGTGGACAACACTTTTGTTATTGTCATTCTCGGCCGCTTTTTTGTTACCTCGCCAATACCATATGACGTTTGTCGAAAACGAAAAGCCACAATCACTCAACACCGCCTATTGGCTATTCCCACTGTATTTACTGGTACTGAATCTACCCATCATCCCTATTCTGTGGGCAGGGCAACATTTGTCGTTAAGCACCTCGCCAGACTTCTATGTGCTCGGCATTACGCTAACTCTGGGGCAAAACTGGTTTTCTGTACTGACGTTTATTGGTGGTGTGTCGGCGGCAAGTGCAATGATGATTGTCACGACACTGGCACTGTCTTATATGTGCCTGAACCATCTTTTCTTGCCGGCATCCATCTCTGCAACCCGACCTGCAACCAATCTCTACAAACGTATTTTGTGGGGTAAACGCGTCATCATCGCAGCGATTATTGCTGCCGGTTACGGGTTTTATATTGTGATTGAACTTAACGAGGGCCTGGCAAGTCTTGGCCTGATTTCGTTTGTCGCGGCGATTCAGTTGTTACCCGGACTGTTGGCGTTACTGTTTTGGACCCGCGCTACCCAGACCGGGTTTATCGCAGGTTTACTCGGTGGCGCCAGCGTCTGGTTTTGCCTGTTAATACTGCCGCTACTGGTGCCTCCCACCGCACAGATCACCGAGTGGCTTAACGATTTTCAGGCGTTTATCAACACCGACATCTGGAGTCTGTCGACGTTCTGCAC
>CALDUO010000259.1 GCA_937923745.1 uncultured Granulosicoccaceae bacterium | reverse complement strand
CTGTCACCATCAAGGTAATCGGCGGTGCCGTCACCATCGGTGTCAACATCACCCTCGACGCTGTCATCGACACCATCATTATCACTGTCAGGATCGATGTAGTCCGCCACACCGTCACTGTCGGTGTCTACGGCGCCTTCAACGCTGTCATCAATACCGTCATTGTCTGAATCGGTATCGAGGTAGTCAGGTGTGCCGTCACTATCGGTATCACCGGTTCCTTCGTCAGCGTTGCTGATGCCGTCACCGTCTACGTCAGGATCAACACAGTCGAGGATGCTGTCAGAATCGGTGTCTTTGGATGTACTGAACTCAACATTATCGACCAGAAAACCTTGCCAACCCGGCCCGGACGACACGATAAACTCTACCCGGTTGGTTCCTGCCTGCCAGTCACCGCTAAAGGTCAGGCTCTCGATTGCAAACAGCCCGACGGACACCGGAGGCTGAACCACACCATTGATCAGTAACTGATGAATGGCATTGTCGGCAGCAATATCAAACTGCACCACCGCAGTCGCGGCATCTTCCGGTGCTATTTCGAACTGTACCGAGTGGCTGACATACACAACGTCGGTCGTCTCGCCTGTCGCGACCGGACCAAACTCATTAAAAATACCGTCAAGGTCGGCATCCGCATGGTTACCGTCCTGGCTGCCATCGGCCCCATAATAAATACCCGAATTGCTAAACCGCTGCAGTGAAATAAACGCGCGGCCGGCAGACGGATCAACCCATGCACCCGGCACCGGACTCAGGTGTGACGAACCCTCTACATCACCGTTACCCGGTGCACTATTGACAGCCGGTCCACTGACCCATTGACTTGACCACACCGGATCAACGCCACCGGGTGTACCGGAGCCTGTGACGATATCGTTGTAGGGTCCGCACTGTGGTGCCACTGTCGGAACCGACAGCGCAACGTTCGCTTCGAGATAATCAAGGACACTGTTGCTGTCGCTGTCCACTGTACCTTCGACAACATCGGCGACACCATCACCGTCCGAATCAGTGTCAAGTTAGTTGGGTGTGCCGTCGAAATCAGTGTCGGCTATGCCCTCGACAGCATCAGTTATTCCGTCAGCATCAGTATCATTGATGCTGTCAAGGATTGCCTGCACTTCGGCGACGGTGGGTGGGTTACTGAAACCCGTTTCTGCCGCTATCGCTGCTTGATATTGTGCTTCGTTGGCAGGATCAACATGCATAATTCCTACGATGTCAGCAAGCTCTGCAGCCGTGACAGGTGTGGCATTCGTATTGTTGGCACCAAAGGAAGACGCGGAATCCTCCAACACCTCTGCCAGACTTATTTCGGTGCAGTCACGCCCATCATCGGTGATGGACCAGCCGTGTGTGTTGATTAAATTGTCTCGCGCAGCCTCGCCTTTACAATAAACACTGGAGCCTGCATGAAAAGACACGCCAGTCTGAACAGACTGGCCATTCCAGTCAATCAAGAGGTCATCATAGTTTTGGGTGGTTGGTAGTCCAACCCCTGAAAACATAATTGCTCCTGTCGTCAGGTTGGTTACATCGAACGGCGAAAATTCCCGATCGAAACCCGAATTCGCAAACATGCCAAATGCATCAGTTAGACTCGATGTCACCCAGGCACTGGTATCCGGATTGGCCAGCGGGGCATTCGCAAACAGCCTGTCCATACTGGTCACACCGGAAACATCCCAACCACTCACATCAGGGTTGGCTGATACCGCACCCTCAAACATTCTGGGCATCAGTGTGACTGCGGAGGTATTCCAGCCAGACGTATCAGGATTCGCCGATGTAGCTTCCCTAAACATGTGCCCCATCGTTGTGACAGATGAGGTATCCCACCCACTCGTATCCGGGTTTGCCGCCACTGCGTCTCCAAACATTGAGTACATATCAGTGACCAAACCTGTATTCCAACCAGAGGTGACTGGATTGGCTTTACTCGCCCCGGAAAACATAAAGGACATTGTTTTTACTTTCGCTGTGTTCCAACCACTGGTGTCAGGCTCTGCATTGATGGCACCAAAGAACATAAAATCCACCCACTCCGCATTCTGCGTGTTCCAGGAACTGGTGTCAGGGTTTGCAGAGGCGGCATTGCGAAACATGTTGGTCATGATAGAGACGTTGGACACATCCCAACCGCTCACATCGGGATCAACCAATGGAGAATCTCTAAAAGCTCCCCACATCGTCGTAACTGCGCTGACATCCCAGCTGCCAAGTAACCCCGTGTTCACCAATACCGGGCAGTCACTGAATATTCGCTGCATGCCAGGAACGCCGGAAACATTCGGGACACCGGCAGCTGCTGTAAACCCTGTGAAGTTTGCTGCACCATAGAAAGCTTCAAACAAATTAGTCCAAGCCGTTGTCCCCCACTGCTCTATAGTGAGAAGCTTGTCTTCGTCATGATCGCCAGCATGCGCATAACTGCTGAAGAAGTTCGTGCCCGATGGCACATTGATCGGGTCAATACCGATTCGGTAGACCCCGGGAGACCCGAAGTTAATCACATGATAGGTCGTGGTAACGTGGACAGCGCCCCCGCTGTTATTAGCGCCCTCGTTACCCACTTCTTCCCAAAAGATTTGATAATTATTCTGCATCACAGGAAGCGTGAAAGATCCCGCCGCCGTTTCATCGGCGATCGTGGCATCGACAGTGATAATAAACAAATTGGGATCAGCGGGCACGTTAGCCCAGAGACTCTTACTGCAAAGCACCATCAACAGCAACAAATTGATTGCGCACCAGTGTTTCAGACTTTTTATATTCATCAACAAATCCAGAGTAGACTCAACGCTTCCTTTCGAGTCCTAAAGAAAAACCAAAAAACCGCTTCAAAAAATTGAGCAGCTTTTGAATAGAAAAACAGGGAGGGCTTTAAACAGACATCCTGTCTATTCTTTGTGCATCACAACAACACAAGGCTCATCCACCTGAGCAAGCAACCCGTCATAAAATTTCCTATAACACATCACTCCGCCCACAGTGAGACTTGGGGAGTTGGGTTTTGCCATCACTGTGCCAGGTCACTGCCGACCGGTTCAATTTTTTTGGTCTCGTATTTACGGAGACCGGCAGGGGTCGCATTTACGATGAACACGTAGGTCGTGCAGCGGCAGCACCACTGGTTTTTAAAAGAGAAATCCAGAAAAATAACAATTAGACACAATTGAGGGACACAAGATAAACGGTGGGTATAACGCCTGATGAATTAGCATGCCCTGTCACTTATATTCATCTATATAAGTACATTGAGACAGAATAAGAAAAACTGGTATCCTAAAATACCATTGATCTTTCAGCTCACTTTGGTTGGTTATAGAAAGAAGACAACGTCGCAAACTGACGCTCAAAATTCATAGACAGGCAAATAGCTTTGCCAATCCGACTGGTTTTTTTCTGTTAGCGACGAGAGTGACTTTATTGAGGATGGCTGGCTGCGCAGATCACATTGGCAGGAGTACCACACAGATTCACACTCTGGTTCAATACACACAGCTACAGACAGGATCAAGGTGAGACAAGCGCCACATACATCTCAACATGTATGCTTGTTTGTATTTGTATCTGCTCCTTAAAGGTGCGTTTGGTACTAAGGAAGAGACAAAGTGATGGGCAGTGCGTCAATAACACTTGAGTCATCAGCAAACCCCGCGAGTGCTGCTGCCATAATAATGGCATCTTCACGACCCGAGTCGCTGTTGTAGTA
>CALDUO010000258.1 GCA_937923745.1 uncultured Granulosicoccaceae bacterium | reverse complement strand
CCGGCCACGATCAACACATCGCACACCACAAACACAACAATGACCCACCCTCTGACACGGGAGCGTTTACGGCTGCGCAGTAACGTCACAAGGCTAAACAGTGTGACCAACAGTGCCAGCCATAACACGACGTGACCACCGGTAAAGGTCACTATTAAAACACCCAGCACCAACGACACAATACCCATGGGTATCAGTCTCAGCGTGTCGCGGTGACGTCCGGCCAAGAGCCACTCAAGTGACTGCCAAAGCCCGATAAACACAAGCAGTGCGCCCGCTAGTCCCATAGTGATTCCTGTAGGTTTGGGTTTGGTTTGGGTTTGGCGCTTATGACGGGCAGGGAAAGCCTGCAGCGCCCCAAGCCAGAATATCGTTCACATGTTCTTGCAAACTGTATGGCGCGCTCTCTCGTCCACCCCCGGGATTCCACGCCCAGTGTAAAATCACATCGTGGTTCAGGTGTTCGGCAATTTCAATGTCGGTACGCCCGCCATTGCGTTCCGGGTCTCGCAACTGCTCACAAATCTCTACTGAACTTTTGCCAAACCAATGCGCATCAACCGGTGCCAACATCCACGGCGCTGCCACACGCGGTGCAGCATGCGGCACCCGATTATCATCGGTACCGGTGGTCACAAGCGTGGTGTGACAGGTTGAACACAACAGTGTTTCTGCCCCAATACGACTGTTGCCAGCACGAATATTCATGCCATGCGCTCGCGTTGTGCCATAACTCGGGCCCGACCACATTGGCTTGTCACTGGCACCGGTATGACAGTTGGCACACCGCGGATGTGATGCCACCTCATACACGCGCGACCATGCCTGTAAGCCCTGCTCTGGTGATATCGAACCTGCCGCCGGTGGTTCAATGATTACTTTATCGGCAGCGAGTGCTTGCGTGGCGATCAATACCCAGACTACTACGCCAAAAATGACAGAGCCAAGTCTCATAGCAGCGCCTTAGATAAAGTCGATATGTTTATAAAAAGGCATTTCGCGAATACGCTGCCCCGTTGCGGCAAAAATCGCATTACCCAATGCCGGCGCAGCCGGTGGCAAACCAGGTTCACCGATACCCCGAATACGATGACCGTTCTCCAGCACTTTCACTGTGACGTCAGGTGTCTGATACAAACGCAGCCCCTCGTACGCATGATAGTTTGTCTGTTGCGGCGCATAGTTTTCGTAGGTCAGCTCGCTGTTGATCGCGTGGCTTAATCCATAGATCAGCCCACCGAATAACTGCGCTTCAATGTTGGTTGGGTCCAGCACAGTACCGACATCAGCAACAATAAAAGCCTTATCGACCCTGATACCGTCGCCGGTGTGAGTCACGTCAATGATTTGCGCTGTTGGCACGCCAAACGACAGACAAAACGCAACACCTCTGCCTCGTCCGTCTCCCACAGAAGGGCCCGACCAATCGGCCAATGCACCGACCGCTTCGAGTACTTTGCGCGATGTGTCGTGTGAGCAAAGTCGTATGCGTTCTTCGAGTGGGTCGGCACCCGCAGCATGGATGAGTTCGTCGAGCCACGTGTCATGGAAAAAACCATTACCCGACGCGCCGACCGACCGCCACGAAGACACTGGCACCATGTCAGGTGCCCGATAGCCGGTCACACGATAATGCGGAATCGCAAATGGCTGATCCCATGAGCCGGTGGTTATCGTCGCGTCAGGGCCTGGTACTGTCATTCCGGTTAATCGCCCAAACCAACTCGGTGCCATCGCAGACTGACCCACCGACAAGTCAAAGCCTGTCACCTGTCCGTTGTCCACAGTACCGCGCGCTCGCGCCACTCCCGCCGGCCGCGGGTAATCGTGTGTCATATCCTCTTCACGACTCCAGGTCATTTTTACCGGTGTGCCCTTTACCGCTAACGCAAGCTCAACCGCCTGTTCCACATGGGTCATTTCAAGCTTGTGCCCGAAACTACCGCCCATCGGTTGCGCATAGACCAACACGCGCGACCGATCAACACCACTGATCTGCGCTGCCTTGTCACGGACAAACAACGGTATTTGTGTGCCTGTCCAAATCTCTACACTGTCGTCGTTTATTCTGACAATAGCGTTCATTGGCTCCATGGGCGCGTGCGCCAAATATGGCACACGATAGGACGCCTCCAACACACCACCCTCGGTCTGAGCATCTGCAAGCGCACCTTCAATATCACCCTCATTACGCTGACGATGATCGTAGTGGTCTTCGTTATCTACTGCGGCGTCGAGTGCTTCCCAAATAGCAGCAGAGTTTTTGGGATAAGGGCCTGGCCCCCACTGACAATTCAGTGCCTTGATCGCTTCAAATGCATACCAGGTATTGCTTGCGATAACACCGACACCATGCTTAACCGGTACCACTTGTTGCACGCCACGCATACTCAACGCCGCAGCCTCATCGTACCCCAGCACATCACCACCAATACCGGGATTAGCACAGACAGAGGCGTACACCATGTCGTCAATTTGAACATCGATACCATACACTTCGGTACCGGTACACTTTGCCACCATATCGGTACGCGGCAAGTCACGCTTACCCAACCGTGTCCATGCCGACGGATCACGTAACGTGACATCAGTGACCGGTTCAATAGCGGCGGCGGCAGCTGCAAGGGCGGTGTAGTTAATGGTGGTACCGTCGGGCAGGATGACCTGGCCGTCTTCCGTTCGCAGCTCAGCACGAGGTATCCCGTATTGTCTTGCGGCCGCCTCTTTCAGGGTTTCTCTGGCAACGGCACCGGCTGAGCGTAACCGGTCAAAAAGATCAGGCACTGTCGACGATCCGCCGGTCATCTGTATTTGCAGCAATTTGGCAGGCACCGCCATAAAGTTGCGCGCCGTCTCTGCCAATTTGCTTTCGTCGTAAGCCGGAAACGGCACACCTTCTGACATTACTGCACCGTTGTAATACGCAGGGCCAGGCATACCCGGGGTAATCGTCGCTGTCGCCGGATCAATGTCGAGCTCTTCGGCGATAAGATTGGCCTGCATTGAATACGCCCCTTGCCCCTTGTCGGCCCGTGGGGTAATCAGTGTTATGCCATTGGGGCCGATCTTGACGAACGGGGTAATGCCAGCCTCGCCTTCCTCAAGATCGTCAAGCAATGGGTTATCAATAGGCTTTTTAGCCAAATAAGTACCGAACGCAACGCCACCGGCGATGGCGGCAGAGCCAATCAGAAAAGTGCGGCGCGTGATGGTGCCCGCTGTTTTTAACACGCCCATCTGTTATGCCCGGTTGAGTTTTAATGCAGCGGTTTTAACAGCTGCACGAATACGCGGGTATGTACCGCACCGACACAAATTACCGCTCATGACAGTGTTTATCTGCTCGTCATCAGGGTCGCTGTTCAGTGTGAGTAATGACGCGGCCTGCATGATCTGACCCGACTGACAATACCCGCACTGTGCAACCTGATGTTCAACCCACGCCTCTTGCACCGCATGCATCGCCTCAGGTGAGCCGAGCCCCTGAATGGTAGTCACATCACCGTTAAGGCTGCCGACGGGTAATTGGCATGATCGTACGGCTAGCCCATTCACGTGCACGGTACAGGCACCACATTGTGCGATGCCACAGCCATACTTGGGGCCAGTAATACCCAGCTCGTCGCGAAGCACCCATAACAAGGGCATGTCAGCGGGTACATCAGCCTCATAAGAGGTTCCGTCTACGGTCAGCTTCATGATGGCTCCTGTATAAAAACTGTGCTGTCTCCCACCGCACGATCAGTGGGTTGGCTTTCGGTTTGAAGAGTAACACTAACCAACGAGATGCCATGTCACCATTTTACACAGGATGCCTCACCGATTGATTCAGTCAGGAAAAGCGGATAGCGCTGTATGGTAGGGACGGTTAATGATGAATGCGGGGCGTCACAATAACAGGCGCCCCGCCAAGGTATTCACGCAAGGCGTTGAGTCAGAGAATACCGGTCGTTACTGTGTGGTTGGACGACAACAGTTTAACTGCCGGCATTTTTCACTCGGGCATTTTTCACTCGGGCAATGGTCTGCTCTATGGCTTCCACCACTGCCATACACTGTGTGATATTCAGTGCATCTGCGTGTGGGGGTCCAAAGTCACCGGCATCGTTATCAAAATATAAACCCGAGGCCTGTTCAAACTCGGGTGACAGTGCCGCACGACTTAGAATCTCGGCACCAATACTCAACGATTTACCTTGTACACCGAACGCATCTGACACCATTTTACTACCCAGTAATGAGCCAGGGTTGACCGACACCAACATGATCGACCGGTCCTGCAGTGAAGACGCAACACCGTTGGTCCACATGGTGATCGCAAGTTTACTCTGCGAGTAAGCTTCCATATCGTCAAGACCAGTCGCGTTCGCTAACGCGGCAAGGTCAACGGATGCCTGTGCGGCGGATGACAGATTGACCACACGGGCCTGATCACCCAGCAATGGCAACAGCGCCTTGGTGAGTAAGTAAGGAGCTATTGTGTTAACTGCAAAGCGGATATCAAGGCCCTCACTCGTGACCGTCTCGGGCGTTTTCAGCACGCCCGCGTTATTGATCAGCACATCCAAACGGTCATTGGACGCGATCACCTCCTGCGCCAGAGATTCGGTGGCCTCAACGGTGGAGAGATCAGCGCAATAGGTTTTGACATCGATGTCGTTAGCAACCGCCGCAACGGCAGCAGACGCGCTGGCCAGTTTGTCTTTACTGCGTCCATGCAACAGCACTCGATGACCCGATTTGGCCAACAGTTTTGCGGCTTCCAAACCAATGCCGTCGGTGGCGCCAGTGAGTAAAATCGTTTTGCTCATATTCCCTGTACCTGCTGTCTATGTTGTTTGCTGTGACTATAGGTGGTGTTACGGCCAATGGTGGTGTTGCGGCCAGTAGTAGTGTTGCGGCCAGCGGTGGAGCGACCAGACCTGTCCGAGACGCTCTGCCACAAACAAGCCACACTGCCGCACCCTGTGCTGTGTCATTGTGACCACAGGATCAGGTCTACAGCATTAGGTCTGCAAGACAACATTGGGTTGAGCAGGGCTACGCTAGGACCTTGGTTTTATATTCTCAGGATCATACAGTGCGCGGTAGCCTACTGCATCCACCACCACCGTGTAAGTTTCACCAAAATACTCAATGTGAAGCTTCCGCCCTTCTTCGCAATACGCCTGCGGCAAGTAGCCCAGCGCTATATTTTTACCGATAGTGGGGCCATACACGATGCTGGTGGTATACGAGCGTCGTCCGAGATCATCAACCAGCACCTCACCCGTATCGGGATCCATAATAGGACACGTGCCAACCGGGTACCGCGCCACGCCCGTTGAATCGATGTTGTCGACCATCGTCAGCGTACACAGCATCGCAATTTGCTGCTCGCGCGCGCGCTGCTCTTCGTAGGCTGCTTTGCCGTGGAAGTCTGCCGCCTTGACCTTAGGCCGGGCAAGCCCCGCCTCATACAGGTTGTACTCAGTCAGCAAATCGGCGTTTTGCAACCGCAAGCTTTTCTCAAGACGTCGGCTGTTGGCATACGTTTCAACACCGATGGGCGTCACCCCTTCGGCCGCCAACGCATCCCACACCGGCAGGCCGTCTTCTTGTTTAAAGTGCAGCTCCCAGCCTTGCTCACCAACATAAGAGATGCGGAACGCGGCAACATTAACACCCGCAATACGTAGGGTACGCACAGCGACAAACGGAAAATTCTCGGGACTTAACGCGTCCGGATCGTCGACTACCTTAGCCAGCGTCGCACGCGCATTTGGCCCCCAAATACCAAGACAAGCGTAGTCTTCGGTGCGGTCTTCGATGGTCAGTTCGGTGTAGCCTTGATCAGCGCTGAGTCGTTGCATCCAGACATAGTCGCGGTTTCCTGAGTCACCACCATCGATGACACGAAAGTGATCGTCAGCCATACGTATCACGGTCAGGTCGGCACGAACGCCACCGGTATGATCAAGGAAATGGGTATAGATACCTTTGCCCACCGGCGTGTCGCCACCGACTTTCGCCACACAGACGTATTCCATGAACGCCTCGGCCTGCGGACCGGAGACATCGTAAATAGCAAAGTGCGACAGATTAACCATGCCAACATCTTCGCTGAGCTGCAGGTGTTCAGCATTGGAAACACGCCAAAAATGACGGTTGTCCCATTCGTTCTCACGCACCGGCACCTTGTCACCAAACTTCTCAAGCAAGTGTTCGTTACTTGCATAGCCGTGGGCACGTTCCCAGCCTGCGGCTTCCATAAAATAGGCACCTAACGCTTCTTCACGCTCATAAAACGGACTGCGTCTGACGTTTCGGCCCTTGGTGTAGGGCTCACGGTTATGCACGGCGGGGTTGTAGATTTTAAACGCGGTCTCGTAACAGCGGTCGTGAATGTATTGCTCTTTTTGCTGAAACGGATAATAACGCGAGACATCAATACCGAAATGGTCCAGCTCGGTGCGGCCATCGGTCATCCAGTCGGCGATGACCTTACCGGTGCCGGGTCCGTCTTTGACCCACACTGATACGGCGTACCAAAGCCCGCGTACCATCGGTGACTCGCCAATGGACGGACCACCGTCTGCAGTGACCTGCAACAATCCGTTAAACGAGCGTTTTTCGTCATACCCCAGCTCGCCGAGAATTGGCGTGAGTTCCATCGCTCGCTCCAGCGGCTCCATAATCTGCTCCATCTCCAAATCACGTTGTGATGGAGACAGCCGGGCTTCTTCTTTTTCAAGCAGATCACGCGGATGACACATGCGCGGTTCTTTCTCTTCGTAATAGCCCCACTCGATCATGCCGCCCTCGGCAGTTTTGGGGTCACCGGTATCACGCAAGTAAGCCGAGTTACCCTGGTCACGCAACAGCGGCCAACCAATCTCTTTACCGGTACCGGCAAATTCCTCGTAGGGGCCAAACCACAGCAGTGGATGATCCACCGGCATGACCGGCAAATCCTCTCCAGCCATTTGTGCAATCAGCCGTCCCCATAAACCGGCACACACAACCACATGATCAGCTGCAATGTAACCACGTGTGGTCTCAACACCAACAATACGCCCGTCTTTGATATCGAGGTCGGTGGCAGAGGTATTTGCAAAGGCTGCAAGCTTTCCGGTTTTTTCGGCCTGTTCAACCAGTTCACCGGTGACCACTTGAGAACGGGGCGTGACAAGACCTGCATCAGGGTCCCATAACGCACCCTGAATCATCTCTTCTTCGAGCAGCGGCATTTTCTCTTTGGCCTCAGCCGCACTGATCATTCGTGCTCTCGTGCCAAACGCTTTACCGGAGGCAACCTTTCGCTGCAGTTCCATCATGCGATCATCGTCGCCCACCCGTGCTACTTCCAAACCGCCAACCTTGGCATAGCGCCCCATTTTTTCGTAGAAATCGATGCTGTATAGGGTGGTATGACAGGTCATCTGATCATGCGCCGTCGCATAACAAAAGTCGGAGGCGTGCGCGGTAGAACCGATATCGGTCGGAATAGCAGACTTGTCGATGCCAACAATATTATCC
The DNA here is from genome assembly GCA_937923745.1 of uncultured Granulosicoccaceae bacterium. Classification (GTDB taxonomy): domain Bacteria; phylum Pseudomonadota; class Gammaproteobacteria; order Granulosicoccales; family Granulosicoccaceae; genus CALDUO01. Next base: position 761 of record CALDUO010000258.1, on the reverse strand, counting down.
CAGCCTCGCTCGATCAGATGATGCGCGACAGACGCGCCCACAATCCCTCCCTGCCCGATGATCACTACCTTTGCCTTGGACGGAAATTTAGCCATTTTTGTTACCTGAATTCCAGTGTCTGCCAGCCAGTCGCCAGCCTCAGTTGACTATTGTAGCCCACCTATTACGGTCAAAAGGTCCGCCACAGACTGTATATACGGCATCCGGTATTGATTGGGCGACGCCGACAGAGATGACCCGGCCACGCGATTCGTGCCCCATCTGGCTCTTTCTGCCTATTTTACCGATTACTTTGCACTGCATAGTATCTTGTGATGGACCGCGAACCATGGAATCAGACATCGACCAAAAGTGGCTCTCCCAATTGCGCAATAGGCTACCTTGAGCTTTGTGTGTTGGAAACGCTACAACGACAAAAATGCCCCTACGGGTTTCAGCTACTGCAGTTATTTGAAGCGGCAGGCCTGACAGCTAATGCGGGCACGCTCTACCCCCTGCTCACTCGCATGCATAACAATGGCTGGCTCGACTCCACCTGGCAAACCCCCGAAGACGGCGGACATCCCAAGCGGTTTTATAGCCTGTCAAAAACCGGTAAGAAAATGTTGCCTGCCATGCTCGATACGCAAGCAAAACAACAACAGGTACTAAAGCAACTCGGCAGCATTCGGTAATTTTTTAGACGTAAAAAAGGAAGCAGCGATGAATAACACCCAATACATCAAAAAACTCAGAGCCAAGCTCAGTGTGTTAGACAAAAA
>CALDUO010000257.1 GCA_937923745.1 uncultured Granulosicoccaceae bacterium | reverse complement strand
AGTCAGCAAAGAAGCCAGTCAATGTATTGGCCTGAATGGCTTTGTATCGTATCACGGTCTTTTCATGCAGAACCCAAAAAGCCAGGCTATGATTTCAAGCCCTTCGCGGCAACGACCTGCCTGACGTTGGGATAGGCCCCAGAGCATGGCTAGCAGATCGACACCGACCGTCGCCGGTCAGGCAAGGGTCAGGACAAGCCGGAGTCAGCAATTGAAGCCAATCAATTGAGGCCAGTCAATTGGCGCCGGTGCAGACGGTACAACAGACGCTGAAACTTTTTGGGATGCGGTTCACTCTGTACAAAGAAAGACGCTGTTACCATGCTATCGCGCTGAGCAAGCCAATCGGATTCACGGATTGCGCTTGAGCGGACGGCCGGGTTTGTGGCAGAGGTTCTGGCCGTGGCGACTCACTCTGACAACAGTAATCGGGCGGCGCTTGCCGAGCACGGGCATGGACGAAACAGGCAAGTGGATCACACTGCTTCGCTCAAAGGTAACAAAGCGTGAACAGTGCAATTTTTAATCACCAATAACGGGTTCAGGCCCACCGACTACGATACGATAAACCTTACAAAGCAATAACAACACAGCAATGCACTTCAGACCCTTTCATCAGCTAGCCACGACCGTCATTCTTGTGACCGGTGCAACATTAGCCACTGGCTGTAGCTTCATCGATATCAAACGTACGACCTACGACCTGCTCCGTCAGGATGATTGTCGTCGAAATGACATCGACAGCTTCTGCTCACGTTCTTTTGTATTTGAGTACGATGAATACGCGCAAATTCGGGCAGAGTACCTGCGCCGCATCAAAGCCGGTAACAAAACCAGCCAAGAGCTTGCGTTAAGCTGGATGGGAACCCCCGTTGAAGGAAGCCTGAATGATTGCCCTGCCCCGTATTATTGCCCACCGAGGTGAGTCGGCCCTGGCGCCAGAGAACACACTGGCTGCCATTCAACTTGCCGCAACCGGCGGAGCCTCATGGATAGAGGTTGACGTCAATATCAGCAGCGACAATATTCCCTACCTACACCACGACGACGGCCTGGAGCGTTGCACCAACGGCGACGGGTATCTGGTGTCAAGATCATCAGAATACCTCGACACGCTAGATGCCGGCAGCTGGAAAGACCCGGTGTACGCAGGCGAACCCCTACCAACGCTCAGCGCTACCATTGCGGTCTTAAAGCACTATGGCTTAGGGCTTAATCTCGAAATAAAGCCAACAGCCGGTTGGGAAAAACCGACTACCAAAGCCATTTGTGATGTGATCAAAGCTGAATGGCCAGCGGAGCTTCCGTTATTGATTTCGAGCTTTAGCCCAGAAGCACTCGGCCATGCCCAAACCGGATTACCGGATGTTGCCCGGGGTTATCTGGTCAGCGCGATCCCACCCGACTGGCGCGAAAAGTCTGCCGCCCTCGATTGCGTATCCGTACATTGCTCACAAGAACTGCTTACCGCAGAGAAAGCTGCCGACATCAAAAACGAAGGACTCTCATTATTGTGCTTCACGGTCAATGACAGCGAGCGTGCAAAGACGTTGTTTTCATGGGGCGTAGACAGTGTCTTTACTGATATTCCAACCGACATGCAGGCCGCGCTGGGTTAAGACTGACGCTCGCGTTTTTACACGCGGGTTTATCTCGTTTGGTGATCCCTGGGTGTTACTGGCCGGGACTTGAGGGCCCGGGGCTTAACAGAACGGGATGTAACAGACCGGGATTTAACAGAACGGGGCTAAACGGACCGGCACATAAGCAACTGGCACATAAGCAACTGGCAAATAAAAAACAGGCAAAAAAACAACAGGCACTGAAATAACAGGCACTGAAATAACAGGCATTGTACCAACTGGCATCGTTGTCGTTGGCACTATGGTGACTGCCCCTCTGTTAACCAACACTCTGTGGGTTAAACCAGCTATATCTTTTGTCATAACACTCGCTGTAAAACTTGCTGCAGGTGTTCTGGCACATACTGCCTATTGAAGCTTTGCAATGCGAGTGATGCTGCGTCCCGGAAACTCCAGCGGTCGCGCTTGCACAGCAGGATTCGCCGCGCGTTTTACACCGTTGAGTATTCTTGGCCACAATGCCAACCAACAGCAGGAATGGTCTGCATCGTCGACAATAAACCCTTGTGCGCCCACTTGCTGACTGACCCAGGGCGCGGTCAGATCAGGCGGTATATTGGTGTCGGTTGCACCCAAAAAATGATACTGCCTTATCGCGCGTTTTAAGGGTGGCTGATTGACAGGATCGAGCGAGGAATACAACGGGCTGTAACCATGATGCGCAATCCATCCCTGCACATTTAAATTGCCCGCCAGTGTCACCACCGCATCGGTTTGCGGTATTTGCGACGCCAGCAAAACAGCCAGCGTTCCGCCGCCACTGTGTCCAAACAGTGAAACACTCTCGATACCCTGGCGATTTATCACTGAACGAAGTACCTGGGCAAGGCTTTCTACCACGATTGGTGAGTATCTTGCTGCAGTCCATAAGTCTTTCGAGCAGGCAGCTGATCGGCTAAAACCGTTGTAACAAGGTCTGCCCAAATAAAGCGCATTGGCGGTATCCCGCGCCATCAGTCGAAGCATCAGCGGATGCCGGGGTGTTGGATCATTGGTGCTGTAATACCTGGCTATCCACGGAATGCCATCACCTTCCAGATAGACATTTAAATGTGTGTCGGGGGATTGATCGGATGACCGGCTAAATATGCGATGTAAGAAGCGTTCTGACGCCAGCACCTCTTCGGTAAAACCCTGAGACGCTGCATAGGATGACAACTGCCGGGTCGGTGACGTAACACACGCAGAACTCAACACTGCAATAAACAGCAACAGCCCAAGATTCACTCTGGCGCGATAATGCATGGCGTACCTGTAACACGTTGAAACGGTGGATGCAGCACACTATAACAGTTGGAGCACAGGTGCGTTGCTGAGCGTACAAAGGTGTCATCACCGACCATTCGCAGCGTTGCAGCTTTGGGTTATAGTGGCACTGTAAGACCAACAACGACACGACCTCACAAGGGTCACATTCTGGTCGGCCTTTAACCAGGGCCACACCATAAGGTCAAACACATGAACGAAAAAAAGAAGGTCAATCCGTCGGTCCTTGCTGCAGCAGGACTCATCTTGCTGTTAATATTGTGGATGGCATCGAGCTGGGTGTTTCCGTCCACCGACAACACTGATCAAACCGGTAGCGACACAACAAACGCCAGCGGCAATAACTCGGCCGACAACGACACAGCAAACCTGATGTCAGTTGAGATTATCCCGGTCGAACTGGTACCGATGACTCGCGATCTGACCCTCAACGGCCAAGTCAAAGCTGCCCGAATATTAACCCTTACCAGCAATGTCAGTGGCACGATTGAAACCCTGCCGGTCAACAAAGGCTCACGGGTCAACGAGGGAACATTAATCGCAACACTCAGCGACGAAGGCCGAAGTACCTCACTCGAAGAGGCGCGCTCTCGTGTCAGAGCCGCGACCAGTGAACGCAATGCTGCCGAGAAACTACGCAAGCAAGGTTTGCAGTCACAAGCCAATCTTGAGCAGGCGCAAGCCACACTGGCAACCGCGCAAACAGCGCTGAGCCGCATCACTCTCGATATTCAAAACACACAGATCAAGGCACCGTTTAATGGTGTGCTGAACCAGCTACACGTAGAGCTGGGGCAGCGTATTGATAACGGTACGGTGATTGGTGAGCTGGTCGATGACAGTCGGTTTATCGTCACCGGCATGGTGGCACAGCAGTCCATTGCCAAAATCAAACCAGGCCAAACCGTGACTGCCAAACTGATTACCGGTGAAACACTGAACGGTACCGTTACTTATATTTCGGCGTCAGCCGACCAGGCTACCCGTAGTTTTGCAATTGAAGCGACACTTGAGAACCCCGAGAACACAATCGCGGCCGGTGTCAGTGCGTCACTGGTTATTCCGACCGAATCGCTCAAAGCATTTTTTGTCTCCCCGTCGTCACTCGCCCTGGGTGAGAACGGTGAAATTGGTGTTAAGTCTGTGAATGACGACGGCATTGTCGAATTTCATGCGATCACCATAGTGCAAACAACGCAGAACGGTGCATGGGTAACCGGCGTTGACGAAGGCACCTCAATCATTGGGTTGGGCCAGGGCTTTGTGAACCCGGGTGAGAAAGTAACGCCGGTCATGACCGAAAAACCCGCGTCATGAATGCACTGATTAATGCAGCCTTTAGCCGCAGTCGCACGGCGATGCTGTGCCTACTGTTTTTGCTGATAGGCGGCATTCTCGCGTACAACGCCATTCCCAAAGAGTCAAACCCCGACGTTGCCATTCCCACTATTTATGTCTCTATGCATCATGAAGGTATCTCACCGGAAGATGCCGAGAGATTACTGGTTAAACCCATGGAGAAAGAGCTCCAGGCCATCACCGGCATAAAAGAGATGCGCAGCATTGCCAGTGAAAGTCATGCATCGGTCATTCTGGAGTTTGATGCAGGCTTTGATAGTGAAGTGGCACTGGCCGATGTACGCGAGAAAGTCGATGCTGCCAAATCAAGCCTGCCTGCGGCCACCGATGAACCCACCGTTAATGAGGTCAACCTTGCGTTGTTTCCGGTACTGACCATATCGCTGTCGGGTCCCATACCCGAGCGTGCGATGCTGGAGCTGGCCAAAGATCTCCAGGATAAACTCGAAGCACTACCCGGTGTGTTTGAAGCCGACATTGCCGGGCAGCGTGAAGAGGTGCTGGAGATTATTGTTGATCCGGTCATTATCGAAACCTACAACCTCAATTTCGAGTCTCTCTTTAGTCTGATATCACGCAATAACCTGCTGGTCGCAGCCGGTGCCATTGATACCGGCTCCGGGCGTATGGTGTTAAAGGTGCCCGGCGTTATCGAAAACCTTGATGACATACTGACCATGCCGGTCAAAGTAGACGGCACCGAGGTGGTGACCTTTGGCGACATTGGCACCATTCAGCGCACCTTCAAAGATCCACAAGGTTTTGCCCGACTCGATGGCCAACCCACGCTGGCACTTGAAATCTCCAAACGTATCGGTGCCAATATTATTGACACCATCGATCAGGTGCGCAGCACAGTAGAAGCCGAGCGACAACAGTGGCCACCGAACATCAACATCAATTACCTGCAAGACCAGTCCAAACAAACCAAAACCATGCTGACCGACCTGCAAAACAATGTGGTCACCGGGGTGATACTGGTCACGATCGTTATCATGGCAGCACTCGGCTTTCGTTCATCGCTGTTGGTCGGGCTGGCCATACCCGGATCGTTCCTGGCCGGTATTTTAGTGATTAACGCCATGGGTTACACCATGAATGTGATCGTGCTGTTTAGCCTGATACTCGTGGTGGGTATGTTGGTGGACGGCGCTATTATTGTGGTGGAACTGGCCGACCGATACATTGATGAAGGCGACGAGGCACCGGTTGCTTATGCCAAAGCCTCGCGGCGTATGGCATGGCCTATCATTGCATCGACTGCTACCACGTTGGCTGTATTTTTTCCGTTACTGTTCTGGCCCGGCATGATCGGTCAGTTCATGCGTTATATGCCCATCACGGTATTAACGTGCTTGCTGGCATCTCTGGCGATGGCCCTGATCTTTATACCGGTGCTTGGCGGCATCATTGGTCGAAAGCCCGGTAAATCCAAACGTACCAAACAACAAGACGAACAGCGCGGGCGTTTTACCAACGGTTATGCAGCCATTTTGCACAAGCTGCTGCTCAATCCTGTTAAAACACTGTTAGCGTTGTTGATGGCAACCATTTTGACCTATGTTGTCTATGGATTTGCCGGTAACGGCGTTGATTTTTTCCCCGGTATCGAACCCGAAATTGCAATGGTGCAGGTGCACGCCCGAGGCGATTTGTCGATCTACGAAAAAGATCGCATTATGAAACGCGTTGAAGAGCGGCTCATCGGACATGACGAGCTCAAGTCAGTGTATACCCGCACCTTCGATTCGCCCGATTCGCAAATGGCAGAAGATGTCATCGGCGTGATACAGCTTGAGTTTCTGGACTGGGACGAACGCCGAAAAGCCCGTGTGATTATGGATGAAATGAACGAGTCGGTCAGTGATATTGCTGGCATCCGGCTACAGTTCACCGAGTTTGAAGGGGGCCCCGATGGTGGCAAACCTGTGAAGTTACAGATCTCCTCAGATGTGTTTCATAAACTTGATCCGGCCACCACTTACATCATCAGCCAAATGCAGGCCGTTGGTGGTTTTAAGGACATTGAAGACAACCGTCCGTTACCGGGGGTTGAGTGGATACTGGATGTCGATCGTGAATTGGCAGCCAGCTATGGCGCTGACATCTCGCTGATCGGTAATTCCATACAAATGATGACCGCAGGATTTAAAGTTGCATCGTACCGACCCGATGATGCGCTTGACGAAGTTGACATTAGAGTGCGTTACCCTATCGAACAACGCAATCTGACGCAATTGGATGAGCTGCGCATCCCCACCAGCCTTGGCATGATACCACTCGGCAATTTTGTGGAGGTCAGGCCAGCGCCCGGCAGCGGTGTACTGCAGCGCGTAGATGCCGAACGCGTGATCACCATTCAGGCTAATGTAGAAGATGGTTTCTTGCCAGACACCCAAGTCAAACTCTTGCAAGAGCGTTTAAGTGATGGCCCGGTTGATCCTGATATCACCTTAAATTTTAAAGGTGAGGCAGCCGATCAACAAGAAGCCATGATCTTTTTAATTACCGCCTTTGTGACCGCACTCTTTTTGATGATGGTTATTTTGGTCACCCAATTTAATAGTTTTTATCAGGCATTTTTAATTCTCAGTGCCATTCTGTTTTCAACCGCCGGTGTCTTGCTGGGGCTACTGATCACCGGCCAGGCATTTGGCATTGTGATGTGCGGCATCGGTATCATCGCACTGGCCGGTATCGTCGTGAACAACAACATTGTGCTTATTGATACCTACAACCAGTTCCG
>CALDUO010000256.1 GCA_937923745.1 uncultured Granulosicoccaceae bacterium | reverse complement strand
TTGGCCCGTGTCTTTGGCCCGTGTCGTTGGCCCGTGTCGTTGGCCCGTGTCGTTGGCCCGTGTCGTTGGCCCGTGTCGTTGGCCCGTGTCGTTGGCCCGTGTCATTGGCAAGCACCCTGTCTAGCAAGCATCCACTAACAGAACGTTACCACAGGCTAACACGCTGCGGATTCTAGCAGTTTTTATTGCGCTTTTTCGATAGACTATCACCAACCACGATATCTTTGCTTGCCACGTCCAACAATCTGCGCAAATGGCCCTCCACCACCCTACTGCCCGTCCAACCAGTTCACAGTTTTTAATGCTTGTCGTTGTATTCCTGGCACTCAGAGTTCTGTTGTTGACCGTTCTGACACAACTCACGGGGGGACGGGAAGTCTCCAGCGATATCAGCTACCTTTCCATGATTGTGCAGAACCCGCTTGGCTCACTGCTCGGACGCGCACCTTTCGAGGTTGCAAGCTACCCGCCGCTTATGTCTTTTATTCTGTACCCGCTGATGAAGCTCAACCTTCTGTGGGCCGGTGACTTTGTGGCATGGCGCTTAACGCTATTAACCATCGAGTTCATCAATTTTTATCTGTTTTGGCAAATTCTCATTCACTACACCGCCAAGGTTAAGCTCAGCACGCAAACTGATAAATCGGGCATGGTTCCATTGGGTGTAGTCGGTCTTTTTTTTGTCATCGCCCCGTTCCAGTTACTGTCGTCAGTGGTGTTTGTGCAAGACGAGATCATCGCCCAATTTTTTGTACTCCTGACAATCTATGCACTAATCCGCACCAATCGTCTCGCGGCGATTCTGGCATTATCCGTTGGCATTGCTGTGGGTAAAGTTTTCTTGGTTATTCCCCTATTTTATGTGTTCTGGTTTTTCCGGTTTCGTGTCGATTGGCGTGATTTCGCTGTGGCGTCTGTTTTCGTCTGGGTCACTGGCTGGACAGTGCTGGTCGCTCATCTTGCCGAGGGCAATGTACCGTTTGTCGGATTTTCACCGTCTGCCAAGTACGCATCTACATTCTGGGTTTTGGGCATAAAACACTTTGGCCTCGACAGTGAGACACTCAAACCCGTCAGCCTGGCGCTTTCGCTGGCAGCACAACTTGCACTGATTGTGTACGCGTTGTGTTACTGGCGCACGCTCAACTCGGTTAATGGTGCCATTTTGTTGGTAGGTGTGTCTTTAACCGCTTTCTTTCTGACGTTCTATCAACACAACCCAGAGTACACGCTGTTACTCGCACCCGTGGTTCTGTTGTATGTCAGAACCTACCGCTCGGTTATCGCAGCGGTTGCGGTGCTGTCATTGTCATGGCTACCCAATATCTTCTTTGGACTTAACAATGTACTCACCCACAACGGTAGTGCCTCCTCTGCGCGTCGCGACATTATGGGTGATTGGCTGACCCGACTAAACCTTGATTTTAGTGTCGCGCATTCGGTGTCTATCGCGCTGTACTCGGTCTTGTATGCGTTACTGCTGTTGTATCTGATAAGCTGCCTGCGACAGGCTGCTCGACCGGCTGCTCGACCGGCTGCTCAACCGGCTGCTCGACCGGCAGACGTCTGAACTCGCCCCGCGTTGCCTGACAACAATGGCCCCCACAGCCCCGATCCAACCATGACCCCCAACACGACAAGCGCAACGTCCAGCACAACATCAAGCGCTACGCGCTCTGACTCAGGCCACCCCAGACCTGCCATTCGCCGTCCGGGTACCTTCGTCATTTCACTCGATTTCGAACTGTATTGGGGAGTGCTGGAGTCAAAATCGCTGCAAGGTTATCAACAAAACCTCGAAGGTGTGCCCGATGCGATCACAGCAATGCTGCGACTCTTCAAACAACACTCGCTGCATGTGACATGGGCAACTGTCGGATTACTGTACTGTCAAAACCGTCAAGATGCCCTTCAGCATTTACCGAACTTGCAACCTTCCTATACCAATGACGCGGTCGATCCGTATCGCTACCTTGAACAAACCCAGTCATTACGACCACAGTTTCACTTTGCAAAAGCGCTTATTGACGTGGTTGCAGCAACACCTCACCAAGAGATAGCGACCCATACCTTTTCACATTACTTTTGTCAGGAACCGGGGCAGACCAAAGCAGAGTTTATTGCCGATTTGACACAGGCGGTCGCCATGGCCGAACAGCAGGGTCATGTGTTGCAGTCTATTGTATTTCCGAGAAATCAGATCAATCCCGAATACCATGATGCACTCACACCGCTCGGCATCACAAACTACCGGGGAGTTGAAGATCATTGGGCTTATGATCCAGATCCGACCACCGCCAAAACCCGCAAAACCCGACTGTTCAGACTCATTGACAGTTATATCAACCTCAGCGGCTTCCATACGCATGCGCTACCAACACCCGAACATCAGCTGGTCAACCTAAAATCCAGTCGATTCCTGCGACCTTACTCGCCAAAACTTCGCGGGTTGGATTGGCTAAAGCTCCGAAGAATCAAACGGGCAATGACGCATGCTGCACAGCATGGAGAGGCGTTTCACTTATGGTGGCACCCTCATAATTTTGGTACGCACCTGCAGCAAAACATGCAGTTCCTCCGCAGCGTTGCCGAGCACTTTAGGACATTACAGGACGAATATGGTATGCGGAGCCAGAACATGAGCGAACTTGCGGCAGAGGCGCTCAGTGCCGGTGATGCAACAGACCTCGATAAATGGTGATTATTCTGTTTTTATAAGTGGCGTTGTCAAATCGCTCGGGTTTGACGGCCAGCTTCTCCTTGATAGCCTGACGCCGGGCAGCACCCTGATCCTGATCGAGCAACCACCGCACTCCCTTCTCCACACTCTGCTCGCTTGCCTCACCAATCAGTACTGCTTCACCCTCGGAGAACATGTCAGGGATACCACCGACAGACGAAGCGATAATCGGTAACTGTAAATTGATTGCCTCCATGAGCACGACCGGAAGCCCCTCGCGTTGAGACGCCAGCAGCACAATGTCATAAGCCGCCAAGGCTTTATGCGGTGCGTCGGTATATCCCAGCAGCAGAAAACGATCATGATGACCCAAGGTGGCCAGCTGTGAGCGCAGCTCTTGTTCCAATACGCCTTGACCATGCACGACGACCACCAGATTCGGCAGTTCATTGACCAATCGATGCAGCACCGGAAACACCATTGCATGATTCTTTTCAGGTCGAAGGTTTGCCATCATACCCAGCACCACGGCATCCTCTGGCACTCCCCACTCGGCTCGGACCGTATCCCTGAACAAAGCCGCCCTCGTCACTGCCTCACTATCGACACCGTGAATCAGAACCTCCGCCGCCTCACCACACGCTCCCATCGAGGCTTTGACCACGGCAGATACAGAAACGACTTTAGCCTGCCAGCCAAACGTTAGCCTATTGGCAAGACGCGTGATCCAGCGATGATTGGTCCACATACTGTGCTCCGTATAGACAATCGGAGCAGCCGGAATCAGCTTCAGTCGCGACAGCAATCGACAGGCGACAGCAACAACCGGTGAATGACAATGAATGACATCAGGCTGGACCTCACGTAACCAATGGCGCAACGCAATCACCCATGAAAACCCGAGTTTTTGCATTCGGCGGGATGCGTCTTTTGATAACAGAGTCACCGATGCACCGGTATCGACAACACGTTGATGCAGATGTGTGCGATCCGACATTGTATAGGCGACGTGTATATCAAGTTCGGATTGCATCGATTCAGCATGCTGCAACAACAGGTGTTCTGCCCCTCCGGCACCGAGACCACGAATCAGCCACGCGACACGAATTTTGGTGCTGTTATCCATTTTGTTTACACCGATCGCATTTATTGGGTAATGAACTTCCACTGCAGCCACAGCTCCGGGTGCGTTTTAACATGCGATTCCAAATGCTTTAGATACGCACGCGTGGCACGGACGACCGCTGTTGCCTTTTCGTCGCCTGATAAATCAAGCGGCTCGCCAATATTGACTTGCATGGCCGGTATCTCTGAATTGGGTACTGCAAACACCGGTAACAGCACAGCACCATGTTTGAAGGCCGAAGCCGGAGCACCACCCGCTATTTTAAGCTTTCCGGCAAGGAAGTCTTCTTCGATCAGCGATTTACCCTCATGTCCGGTTGCCAGAAACGACACAATACCAGCGTTACCCAAGCGGCTGGCAATCTGCTGCATTGCCTGCTCCCGGTTGTCTCGCTCAAACACGATTCGCTCTTTTAAATACCGAAGTTCAAATCGGGTGCGAAGCGGATTGAGCACCTTGATGCCAAAGCGAGTTGACGAAAAACCATGCTCTGGTCGGCTTAGATGGGAGACCGCGTAACCGCTGTTATGCAACCCTATTTTGCAAGCGTCAGGTCCGAAGGTCGACTCTGCAACCCACAACACGACACCGGTGCCAGACTGAATGGCTGTATCAATATGTTGCTGTCCGGCCACAACCACCTGATACGGCTCTCCGCCTAATTTGCCTTTCAGAAACAGCAGTAGTGAGGTGACCCGAGCGGCCAGTGATGCATCGGCAATCACACGCGCATCCTCCGGCGGAACTTGCATGGCAAACTCGATGGCGTCAGTCGAGGATTTGGCCCTGACACTGTCACCCAGCATTGGCACCACCCTGCGCGCTAATCGCTGAAGTGTGGTGACACTGAGCAATCGCGCTGGCACAGCAAGCAACAGCAGCACCAAAAGCATGACAAGGTCTTTCGTTGAAATAAGAGGTCTGTCAGATGGGTTCAACACGCTTTCCGAAGTGACTGGGTTTCACGGGTGGTCATGGTAGGTTTAAAGCGGCTCCAGTGCAATGACGTAATCGTTGACTTCACCTCTCCCATCCCAATCGGACGTCACAATAATTTTAGTACCGGACGGAGACACGGATGCTTTCGCCTGCGCGTTGTAGTCTTTATCTGAGGAATGATGAAAACCCCAATGCTCAAGCGCACGATACCCACGAATGACAGATTCGCCATCACGGTTGGCAGACCTGAATTCCGGACGGGGATAACCGATGCGAACCGCACCGACGACTTTTCGTTTTTTGGTCGAGATATAACACCAACCGGGCCTGTGAATGTTACGACACGAGACATGACCAAACCCCGGGTTCCAGCTACGCCACTTGCCGAGCAAACCTCCCAGTTCTATGCTGACTTTCTGACCGTCCCGCAACCGAACATACGTCAGATTTTCCCGCCCAATCATCACGTATACATCGTCTCCGGCCTCATCCACACCAAGGTCGCCATGCTCCACATAAGTGGACAACAGCCGAGATTCTTGCAGGTCGGGGGTATAGCGGATGAGTTCACGCCCCGGTACACCGGGCACAGAATTTTCGACCACGACATAGTTGCCGCTTTGGGAAAACCCGGCCCAGTTGTACTTGGGATCGGCTTTTAGGGTGCCCAGCACCTTGTTCTCTGCGCGATCGAAGGTCACTAGATGCTGGCCTTCGGTGTCACTGACCACACAAGTCAACAGTGCAAAGCGATCATCATTGGACAGATTGCCCTCCCCGTGACCGAGACTGCATTTTTGATAGTCCGAGAAGACGTACTCTTCAGTGAATTCTTTCGTCTCGATGTGATACGACCCAAACACATTGGGATCAGGGTTGTAAGATATGCCATAGAGGAGTTCAGGCACCAGGTTGGACCAATTAAACGATGCCGACAGGCCAATACTGTCATCAACAATCTCTAACGTAGCCGCATCCAGCACTTGACTGGCAATAACGAGCCTTGTCTCGTTACTGTTCCATACCTGTCTTTTGGAATACTGATGGCGTGCCCGACCGTTCTCTGTCTTCAGGCTATCGTTAGAGCTAACACGGGTGACGGTAAGGCCAGGGTAGATCCCGTCGTTGGTTTGACCCAACGGCGGCGGCGGTGTCTCGGGTGGTGCGTAGTCGTCGGTAAACTTTCCCAAGCACGGCGGCATAGGTGTGTCAGGTAACAGGGCTTGCCGGTCACCACAATGGTGTCCAAATTCTGACCGCAACAGAAATGTTGCGACCAGTCCGAGAGTCAACAGCAACAAACCTCCGGTGATCGTTCGTGCGTTGACCCGCATGTTGTGCCCTCGGTACTCACCAATATTGTAGGAGTGCCCATGACCACAACTGCCGTCATGGCAGTCAGCCTATCGAACCTGCAGCACATAATCATTCACCTCATCGGTGCCGTACCAGTCAGAGGTAAAAACCACTTGATTCCCTGACGGACTGACACTCGCTTTCGGGGAAGCATCATAACTTACTCCGCTGGAGCGATGAAACCCCCACAACTCAACCACACCGGGTGTGGCAATTTTGACGGCACCCACTGATCCGTCACCGTTCGAGAAGTAACACCAACCCGGGCGATGTATGTTACGACAGGAGACATGGCCGTGATTAAACAGCGTGCCTGAATCCTGCAGAGACAGCGTACGTCGCTGACCGGACTTGAGCTCGATGTAGCTCATTTCCAGCGCATCAATCATCACGTAGACTTCGTTGCCATCCACGTCATAGCCAAGGTCGCCATGCTCTATATTATTGCGGACAGTGCGCAAGTGATCGAGGTTCCGGTTAAAGATTAATAATTGATTATCAATGCTGGAACCGTTGGAGTACTCAACCACGACAAACTCGCCACTTTGAGAAAAACCCGCCCAGTTGTAATCGTGATCGAGCTGCATTTGGCCCAGTATTTTGTTGTTGCTAATATCAAAACTGATCAGTGTTGGTGGTTGCCCTGATCGGCTGCACGCCAGCGCTACAAACCGATCGTCGTTTGTCAGGTTACCCTCACCGTCGCCCATTCGGCAGGTCTCGAAGCCATCGAAACGCCGGATCACCTCGCTTCGACGCTCGCGGGCAAAATAACGCACAAATTCATTACTGCGATTTCCGACAAAGCGAATGCCGTACATCAGATTGGGATCGAGATTAGACCAATTGCGGGCGCGTGACAGCGCGATAGTAGAGGGCAGCACCGAGTAATCAGACATGACAATCAGGCGTCCGCCCGCGTCAAGCAGTGTTTCATCTGCATTCCATGCTTGTTGTTTGGAGTAGTTGTGTCTGGCGCGACCATTGGGCACACCCAGCCTGCCATTGGTGGTCACTCTGGTCAGCGCGGTTCGCAGCGGTGTCTCGTGCACACTGACGCCGACCTTGGGTGCCCGAGGCATCAGGTGAGGGTCGGACTGTCGGTTGAGCCCGCCGGTAGGTAACACCGCAGCGTGCGGATCGTAAGCCGCATTTAACGGCGGTACGGACTGGACCGCTCCTGGCTCTGGTTGCGGCTCTGGTTGCGGCTCTGGTTGCGGCTCTGGTTGCGGCTCTGGTTGCGGCTCTGGTTGCGGCTTTGGTTGCGGCTTTGGTTGCGGCTTTGGTTGCGGCTTTGGTTGCGGCTTTGGTTGAGGCTTTGGTTGAGGCTCTGGTTGCGTGTAGGGACTAAGACCAACAGAGTCACTGGACAGTGACGTGCTACCACTCGTCACGGGCCGTTCGAAGAATATGCGGCGCACTTGTGGTTTTGTCAGTTCTGCCACAAAGCCAGCCAACGGTGAGGGCAGCTGCTCGTCGACCACTGAGGTAACCTCGCCCTTGGAGCCTGTGTCAGTTGCCGACGAAAGCGCAGACGAGCCGTCGGAACAACTGGCCATCAATAACGTGCAACCCAGTATCGAGACGACTCCGCGCAAACCGAACGAGCGACTCGGTTTGGAGGCCTCTACGTTGGAGGCCTCTACGTTGGAGGCCTCTTCGTTGGCGGCCCCTACGTTGGCGGCCTCTTCGTTGGAGGCCTCTTCGTTGGAGGCTTCTACGTTGGAGGCCCCTAGGGTGTTCGGCCGCGACGCGGAACGGGCCAGCTTTGCACCAGCCCATACCGACCCTGTCCTATCTGATTTGGTAATATCAGGAAGGCAGACACTTGCACCGATCAGGGGCTTGGAAAGACACCTATTGCACACAGTCTTATACCCAAGCTTACACACAGG
>CALDUO010000255.1 GCA_937923745.1 uncultured Granulosicoccaceae bacterium | reverse complement strand
GAACTTCGGTAAACAAAGCACTTCATTTGTGGTCACACTGATCCAGGTAGTATCTTAAGACACGATCATAACCAAACAGGGGTTGCACTTGCACGCTACATATCCGTTATTGGCCAAAACAGATTTTCCGGCAATACGCCGCAGCCGCCTGACCACGTTACAGGTGAACCTCGGCTACTACTGCAATCAGTCTTGTTTGCACTGTCATGTGAATGCCAGCCCGCGGCGCACAGAGATGATGAGCGAGTCAACCGCTGACGAGGTGATTGACTTCATGCACCGGGCCAATATCGAAACCCTCGATCTCACCGGGGGTGCGCCCGAGCTTAACCCGCAGTTCAGAAAGGTCGCGCTTGCCGGGCGTGAGGCCGGGTTGCGGGTTATCGATCGCTGTAACCTGACGGTTCTCTATGAGCCCGGCCAAGAGAACCTTGGCGAATTTCTGGCCAGCAACGGCATTGATATCGTGGCCTCACTGCCTTGCTACACCGAAGACAATGTTGACGCTCAGCGTGGCGACGGTACTTTCGAAAAAAGTATTGCTGCGCTACAGCAGCTCAATGCACTGGGCTATGGGCAGCCGGGCAGCGACCTGAAAATTGACTTGGTCTACAACCCGCAAGGGCCGGTTCTGCCGCCACCGCAGGCTGCGCTGGAGCAGGATTACAAAGCATTTTTGCTCAAAGAGTTCGGCATCACCTTCGACAGCTTGCTGGCGTTAGCCAACTTACCCATCCAGCGATTTGGCAGCACATTGATATCCAAGGGTCAGTTTACCGACTACATGGACCTGCTGCGCTCATCGCACAGCGACGCCAACCTTGACGCAGTGATGTGTCGTTCTACCATCAGTATCGATTACGACGGGCAGGTCTTCGACTGCGATTTTAATCAGATGTTATCCATGCCGTTGGGGCGCATGGGGCCCTCTGCAAAGCTCAAGCGCAGACACATCACAGAGATTGATCCCGCGTCCCTCGAAAATGCGCCAATTGCCATAGCTGACCATTGTTATGGCTGCACAGCCGGACAAGGGTCCAGCTGCGGTGGTGCGCTCGACAGCTAGCCTGCCTCGTGACGCGATGAGTGTGTCGCGCCAAAGCGCACGGCAAGGCTCATGGCAAAGCTCATGGCAAGGCATCTTTGAAGGGCGAAAGGCATGCCGCTACGGCAACTGCCAAGGTCAGCGCTGTGAAAGCTTATAACCACGAGAATACAGCGGTAAACACTGGGCAGCTTTCTGTTGTCATACCGGCGCTCAATGAGGCAGCCGTCATCGCCCGCACGCTGGAACCTCTTCAGGCGCTGCGGCGTGCCGGTCATCAAATTATTCTGGTCGACGGTGGCAGCACAGACGCCACCTGCGAAATCGCGGCCTCGATGACCGACATCATTCTGGACAGTCCCCCCGGCAGAGCCCGGCAAATGACAACCGGCGCCGAGGTCGCCACCGGCGATTTACTGTGGTTCCTGCATGCCGACTCCCAAATCCCGCCAGCGGCGCTATCGGCGTTGATGCAGCTACATCAAACACGGTCACCCCAATTCCAGACACCCATGAAATCTGACGGCGAGTCACAGCCCGAATCTCAGACACCCACAGAATCCGCCCCCGATTTCCCGGCCGGATTCCAGGTGACGGAATTCCAGACACCCATGAAATCTGACCAGCGGGAATTCCCGGAATTCCAGACACCCATGAAATCTGACCAGCGGGAATTCCAGACACCCACGAAATCTGACGGCGAGTCAGGGCCCGAATTTCAGACACCCACAGAATCCGCCCCCGATTTCCCGGCCGGATTCCAGGTGACCGAATTGCACGAATTGCAGGCACCCAAGTACTCCCCCAAGCACTCCGCGTCCGAATCGTTAGCTGTACCGCAGCATGAATCCCAGCCAAAATTGCGGCCAAAACTCCAGCCAGCATCCGTTGACCAGGCACAGTCACCCAAGCCACTTCCCGGTGATGTTGGCAGCGAATACTGGGGGCACTTTCAGGTGCGGCTCGATGATGAGGCGCGGGTGTATAGGCTCATTGCGTGGAGTATGAATCTGCGTACAAGACTGACGTCGGTGGTGACAGGTGATCAGGGTCTGTTTGTGTCGCGAGCGCTGTGGCAACGCACCGGTGGTTTTCGCATACTGCCGTTGATGGAAGATGTTGAAATCAGCAAACGGTTGCGACAGCACAGCCGGGCTATTCATCTTAAGCCAACCCTTACGACATCAGCCCGTCGCTGGAAGAGCGGTGGCACGGTACGCACTATTGTATTGATGTGGTGGTTACGGTTGGCGTATGTACTGGGCGTATCGCCCGAGCGATTGGCGGCGTGGTACCGCCCACAGGCAGGTCGATAATGCGCTCTCCGGGCCCATACAGAGTGACGGTGCAGGTATTTGCCCGATACCCC
The DNA here is from genome assembly GCA_937923745.1 of uncultured Granulosicoccaceae bacterium. Lineage (GTDB taxonomy): Bacteria > Pseudomonadota > Gammaproteobacteria > Granulosicoccales > Granulosicoccaceae > CALDUO01. The sequence continues at coordinate 9,731 of CALDUO010000255.1, read as the reverse complement.
CGACCTGGCGAGGTCAAATCGCGCTTGGCAGCTGATATCGGTGACGAGGCCGCGTGCGCGTTGCACGTGTCATTAACCGAGGCATGGCTGGCGCAGCTCTCCACATTGCCGACACGGTTTCAGATTGAGCTGTGGGGTACCGAGTCCGCGTCAGGTGAGCACTATCAGCGTTGGTTGGCACAGTTTCCGCGCTTGCGGTTTCGGCGTCAGGCAGAGGGTGACCTTGGGGAAAAATTGCACAAAGCACTTGTTCGCGGTTTACAACACACGGCCAAGGTCATACAAACCGGCACCGATTGCCCGGTACTGAACGCCTCTCATGTGTACGACATTGATCGGGCGCTCGACATGGGTGCAAACAGTGCGTTTCTGCCCGCCGAAGATGGCGGTTATGTGCTCAGCGCCTACCGGGGGCTTTTGCCCGGGCAATTCGAGAACATCGACTGGGGCACTGACACCGTGCTGACAACCAGCCTGGAGCAGACGCAAACGCCTTATTTTGTGGGCCCTGAGCTGTGGGATATCGACTACCTTTCAGACTTTCAGCGCTGGCAAACCCTACAAAACACTGCCTCATAAAAACGCACTCGCGCACCGATGTCATGCAGTTAAGATTTAAATGTTTGGCTAAAAACCGTATAATCCGACCGTCGCTGAATGAAGGGTTTGATATCACGTGGAGAAAATGCGACTCGATAAATGGTTGTGGGCCGCGCGATTTTACAAAACCCGTTCGTTAGCGGCAGATGCCATAGGCAAGGGCCGCATTCAGGTCAATGAGCAACGTATCAAGCGTTCCCGCACCATCGGTGTAGGCGATACGGTGCAAATACAGCGTAATCCCTTCGTGTACCACATTGCGGTGTTGGGTCTGAACGAGCAGCGCAGACCGGCGAGTGAAGCACAGGCTTTATACGCTGAGTCCGAGGGCAGCATTGAAGAGCGCCAGAGAGTGGCGGCCACCTTACGCAACGAGCACATTATCAGCCGTGGCCTGATGGGCGCAGGTCGCCCCCATAAACGACAGCGCAGACAAATTATCCGTTTTCAGAATCGGGGTGCCGAGCCCGATCCGGGTGATTATCATCCGATCGAACCGCCCGAAGATCATCCAGCGGACGCCTTGAACACAGAAGAGGAATCTGACGACGGGTCGAGCGGTGCACAGGATAAAACTTGAGACAACAATCGCAGACGATAAGCCCGGACAGCAAGCCCGGTTTGGAACCCAAGATATTAAAACGGGATATTAAAAACGGGACAGTAAAAACGGGACAGTAAGCACCAGACAGCAGGCGTGAGGGTGCAACAAAACGACTGCGATCCCGGGATAACCCGCAAGGTGCCAACCGAAGGTGCTTGCTGATATCTTGGGCTGACATCTTGGGCCGATATCTTGAAGCGGCACTTAAGTCTCGCGTCCGGGGTCGGTAAATGGAGCTTCGGCATCACTGCAGTTATAAACTGGCTATACAACCGGCTCAGATATGACAGGTAACGACGCTCTAACAACAAGGTAAGTTGTCCCGTGGCGTCTGCAATAACAGTGACTAAACATACGGCACGATCCCGTCTTCAATTAACTTTTTCATTTTTAGAGACCAGGTAATAATGGAAACACTGACAAATGGCAGTAATGTCCTGTTTGTTCTTATGGGCGCAATTCTTGTGCTCTGGATGCACGCGGGATTTGCATTTCTGGAAGTCGGCACGGTTCGCGAAAAGAACCAGGTTAATGCATTGGCAAAAATTTTCTCTGATTTCGGTGTCTCCACCATCGCATATTTTTTTGTTGGGTATCAGGTCAGCTATGGCATGGGTTTTTACGAATCCGCTGCAACGCTGAATGCCAACAACGGATATGAGTTGGTCAAATTTTTCTTCCTGCTGACGTTCGCTGCGGCAATCCCGGCCATTATTTCCGGTGGAATCGCTGAGCGGGCCAGGTTCTATCCGCAATTGTTTGCATCCTTTGTCATTGTTGCGTTCGTGTATCCGTTCTTTGAAGGCCTTGTTTGGAACGGCAATGCGGGTTTTCAGGATTGGTTAACCGAAATGACCGGTGCCGGTTTTCATGACTTTGCGGGTTCAGTCGTGGTGCACGGTGTGGGTGGCTGGATTGCGCTGGCCGCCGTCATGTTGCTCGGCGCGCGTTCCGGTCGTTATTCCAAAGACGGCAAGCTGATGATGGCGCATCCTCCGTCAAGCATTCCGTTTCTGGCGCTTGGCGCTTGGATACTCACGGTAGGCTGGTTTGGATTTAACGTGATGTCAGCGCAAGCGGTCGAGGCGGTAAGTGGCTTGGTAGCAATGAATTCCCTGATGGCAATGGTGGGTGGTTTATTGGCCGCATTGGTAGCCGGTAAAAACGATCCCGGCTTTTTGCACAACGGACCCCTGGCAGGTCTGGTGGCCGTATGTGCGGGCTCTGATGTCATGCATCCGCTGGGTTCACTGGTGGTGGGCTTGGTGGCAGGCGCACTGTTCGTCTGGGCATTTACAATGACCCAAAATCGCTGGCGCATCGACGATGTTCTGGGTGTTTGGCCGCTACATGGTCTGTGTGGTGCATGGGGTGGTATCGCAGCCGGTATTTTTGGTTTGGAAGCGCTGGGCGGTATGGGCGGTGTCAGCCTGCTGGCACAGGTGATCGGTACCGTTGCGGGTGTGGCGTTTGCGTTTGTCGGCGGGCTCGTTGTCTACGGCGTGCTCAAGAAAACCGTGGGCATCAGGCTTACCGAAGAAGAAGAATATATGGGCGCTGATCTCAGCATCCACCGCATTTCAGCTACCCCAAAATAACATCGTAATACGGATGTCGTGACGCACCGCCTGCGGTGGTCACGACACCTACGGAGATTGGACATGAAACGAATTACAGCGATCATCAAGCCGTTTAAACTCGAAGACGTGCGTGAAGAGCTTTCCAAAGTGGGCGTGCAGGGCATCACTGTTACCGAGGTCAAAGGATTTGGCCGTCAGAAAGGTCACACCGAACTGTACCGGGGTGCCGAGTACGTTATCGACTTTCTGCCCAAGGTCAAAGTGGAAGTGGCAGTAGCGGACGACATCGTTGATGCGTGCGTTGAAGCTATTGTCAAAGCCGCCAAGACCGGCAAAATCGGTGACGGCAAGATATTTGTCGACAGTATCGAACGCGCTATCAGAATCCGAACTGGCGAAGAGGGTGATCAGGCGCTGTAATATGGGCCTGATCGACGTACCAATCACACACAACCCGGTGTCAGTGCTATGATCCACGGCAAACTGACACATGGCATCAACGGTTATTTCTAAATCCACCCCCATTGGCGAGGCCACGCTTCGCCGGGTGCCCCGCAGTGAGCACTGCGTAACCAGAGCGCTCATTAGCGACAACGCACTCAAAGTGCTTAACCGCCTGAACGACGCGGGGTTTACCGCCTGTCTTGTCGGCGGGGGCGTGCGCGATATTCTCACCGGCGGAAAACCCAAAGACTTCGATGTGGCGACCAACGCCACACCTGAAGAAGTCAAAGGGCTGTTCCGAAACTCCCGCATCATTGGTCGCAGGTTCAGGCTGGTGCATGTGGTGTATGGTCGCGACGTGATTGAAGTGGCCACCTTTCGTGCCGGGCACGACAGCGGTGCGGGTGGCGAAATCGGTGATCAGGGCCGTATCCTGCGCGACAACGTCTTTGGCACCATCGAAGAAGACGCCATTCGCCGAGACTTCACCGTCAATGCGCTCTACTACGACATCAAAGACCACGCCGTGCTCGATTTTGTCGGTGGCCTCGACGACATCGATCTAAAGCTGTTCCGACTCATCGGCGACCCTGTTGTGCGATGTCAGGAAGATCCGGTCAGGGTTATTCGTGCGGCAAGGCTTGCAGCCAAACTCAACTTTGATATTCACTCGGATACCCATGCGGCCATGGATGAATGTGCGCCGCTGCTGCGTCATCAACCGGCCCCGCGTATGTTTGAAGAGGTACTAAAACTCTTCCAGGGCGGTTATGCATTACGCAGTTTTGAGCGCTTGCGCGAGCACGATCTGCTGCAGTATCTGTTTCCGGTCACCAGCGCCCGTATCGAAACACAGCCCGACTCTCTGCTGCCGATGATCGAGGCGGGCCTCATTAATACCGACAAACGCGTGGGGGAGGGCAAACCGATCACCCCGGCTTATCTGTTGGCCTTTATGTTGTGGCCCCAAGTACACGAGTTTGCATTACAGGGCATGGAAGCTGGCAAGAACAGCTTTATGGCCATTATGGATGCCGCCGACCGAAGCTTGCCGCCGCAGTTAAAGGTAACCTCTATCCCCAAGCGTTTCTCGGGTCCAATGCGCGAGATTTGGACACTGCAGGCAAAGCTTGAGCAATTCACCGGTCCGCGTGCGCTGGCGTTAATGGAAAATCGTCGGTTTCGGGCGGCTTATGACTTTCTGTGTCTCCGAACCGCTATTCAACCGGAACTGACCGAGTGTGCTGATTGGTGGACACGGGTACAGGAGGTTGAGGGTCAGGAACAACTCGATGCCATGCTCGAAGCGCGAGTACCGGTCGATGGCGACTGGAAAGAGCAACGCAAAAAGAAATCACGCCGTCGCCGTCCCAATAAAAAACGCAAGAGCAGCATTGAGTCTTCCTCTGTGGCCGACGGCAGCTCGCAGCCTGCAAAACCAATAGCCGAGGCGTCCGACTCACCAGCTAACGTTAAGGCCAATGCCACTCCGAATGCTCAGTCGCAGGCTAGGCCTCAAGCCCAAGCGCAAGTTAATAAGCCCCAAGCTAATAAGCCCCAAGCTAAGTCTCAGGCAAAGTCTCAGGCAAAGTCTCAGGCCAGGCAATCAGGAAAAAAGAGAGCGGGCAAGAGAACCGGCGGCTCTGCAACGAATTCGTCTGCCAACACATCGGCTGACAAACATGCTGACACCGGTAGTAGCGCTAACGCCGGGAATAAAGACAACATTGGCAACAAAGACAACACCGGCAACAACGCCAAAGCGAAAAAGCCACGCCGAGGTGATTCGGGCAACACTGCTGACATCGACGACAATATCGGAAACCGGGCACCGGTCGACGGTAACACCAAACAGCCTCAGGATGACTCGTTCGGTAACAGATGAGTGTGGTCACGTGTTTTGTGGGTATCGGGTCTAACCTGAATGAGCCGTCGCGACGTATTGCCGAAAGCATCACTGCGCTCGATAACATTAGTGCTGTCGCACTTGAGTGCGTATCAAGCCTCTATCAAACCGACCCGATGGGCCCTGCCGATCAACCTGTCTACCTGAACGCGGTGGCGCAACTCAGCACCTCGCTGGCCCCGCTTGCGTTGCTCGATACGCTGCAAGGCGTTGAGAATGAACAGGGTCGGGTACGCACAAATGAGCGCTGGACGGCCCGAACCCTCGATCTTGACCTGCTGCTCTATGGGGATCAACAGATTGACCATGAGCGACTGACTGTCCCGCATCCAGGTATGACAGTGCGGTCTTTTGTGTTGGTCCCGCTCCTTGAAATTGCACCGGATATCAATATTCCGGGCAAAGGACCAGCGGCTGACTACCGGGCAACTTGCGAGGATTTTGGCATCCAGTGCGTGGAGAAACGTCATGATTGAAATGGGAAACCCGCAGGACACCACGCCGGTCTACATTGCTGTAGAAGGCCCGATTGGCGTCGGTAAAACGACACTGGCCACCGAGCTGGCGAAAGCGCTCGGTAGTCGGTTTATTCATGACACCGAGTTGGTGAATCCGTACCTTGAGGCTTTCTACAAAACCCCGGATCAGGCGGGTTTTCACACGCAAATGCATTTTCTGGCCTCGCGGCTCGAGCTGCTGGCGGCAGAGCGGGCCGGGGAGCCGGGCACGCGGGTGGTCACCGACTTCTTGCTGGCCAAAGACCGCCTGTTTGCCGAGCTGAATCTCGATGAGACCGAGTGGTGGATGTACCGAAACCTCACCGACCGACTGTTGCAGACCGTGCCAGCGCCTGATCTGGTGATCTACCTGCAAGCACCTCTGCCGACGCTGCTACAGCGCATCAAACGGCGCGGACTGCGCTTTGAGCAACATATGGACAGCCATTATTTGCAGCGGGTCATCGACATGTATGAGCGTTTCTTTCATGAATACGAGGCCTCCAGCCTGCTCATAGTCAACGCCAGCGAAATCAACATAGCCGACAACCCCGACGATCTGGCGCTTTTGCTGAATCAGGTGCAGTCCGTGAAAGCGGGCAGAAACTACTTCAACCCGGCGACAACGGCCTAACCGGACGACGTTTGTGCCCTAATTTGATATACTTGGCGGCTCAAGAGCGCCGTAGAGTGGTTATTTCGGGGCGGCAGGTACATCACACAGATAGGTCCCATGAATGGCTGAGTTCTCAAAACTACGAATCGCGTTACTCGAAGACGATCCCGTACAGGCAGAGCGTGTGTGTGGCTGGATCGCCGAGCGCGGGTACCAGGTAGAGGCATTCAATGCCGCCGCTGACTTTCAGCGGTTTTTTCGTAAATCAAGTTTTGACGTCGTCATGCTTGACTGGACCCTGGAAACCGGCAGTTCGGGGCTCGAAGTGCTGCAGTGGCTGCGCAATACAGTCAACAGCGATACCCCGGTTATTTTTGTTACCGCACGCCTGGCAGAGGCCGATATTGTCGTGGCTTTGCAAGCTGGCGCCGACGATTACCTGACCAAACCGGTGCGACAACACGAACTCATGGCAAGGCTCAATGCGCTTGCCCGGCGTGCGCAGCCCGAGGCAGAAACCCTCGAATGCCCACCGTACACCTTCGACACCGCCAACCGGGTAGTCTCGCTCGACGGCGAGCCGGTTCGGCTCACCGAAAAAGAATTCGAACTGGCACTATTCCTGTTTCGCAATCGGGGTCGGGTGCTGTCGCGTCAGCATCTGTTGACTTCGGTGTGGGGAACCTCCGCCGATCTCAATACCCGAACCGTCGATACCCACGCCAGCCGCCTGCGAAAGAAGCTGAAGCTACTGGCCAATGAACGCTGGAAGCTCACGTCTATTTACCAGCACGGGTATCGTCTGGAAGAGCACAATACCGATCGGTAGACCCCGTTCATGGGATCGGCCGCTCAGGTGTTGAACCCGCGAAACTAACTGTCGGAAACCCAGTCCTTGCACACGTTGGGCACTCATCGGGATCTTGCCACACGTTGTCGTGTTATCTGCAGTTCTGATTGCAGTAAGGGGGTGACGCGTGCGACGTAACCGCATCTCCTATGTGTATCTGCTGGGTTTCTATGTCCTGCTGATTCTTCTTGCCGCACTCCTCGATCGCGGCAACATCACTGCCAACCTCGACCAACTGATTCACGACCGGTGGGTGCTGTTATCCCAACGCGATACGCCAGAAGATGTGGTGATTGTCGGTATTGATCCTGACAGCCTGCAGGAATTTGGGCGGTGGCCGTGGCCACGGGTTTTACAGGCGCAACTATTTAATCGTCTTTCCGAGCAAGACGCCAAAGCGGTGGCTATCGATGTGTTGTATGTCGAGCCTGATGGGTATCGGGCGTTTGATAACAGCCTCGAGCGCGGCATCGCCGCGTTGCCCATTACGGTGATGCCGGTGTTAACCGAAACGGTTGGCAGAAACAGTAACAACCCCGTGAAATTACCGTTGCCGCAACTGACGGCACACGCCGATTCGTTGGGCCACATCGTCACGCCTGTCGACAGCGACGGCATTGTACGGCGTATGTATTTAAAATCCGGAGACCGACAGGCGCACTGGCCGGCGCTGTCGTTGTCGCTGCTATTGCAGGTTGATCCTGAATTCGATGACAACGGGTTACCGGGCAACCGTATCGCGCCTAACCCCGATCCGGGCTCGTGGCAAAAGGACTATGAAGTCATGATTCCGTTTTACGGTCAGGGCGGCTCGTTTTCCACAGTATCGGCCAAGTCGTTGTTGGTGGGTGATGTAGAGCCTGGTTTTTTCAAAGATAAAATTGTGTTTGTCGGTGTTACCTCAACCGGTATCGACGTGTTGCCCACGCCGGTGTCGGCGACAGACCGACCCATGCCCGGTGTGGAAATTCACGCCAGCCTGTTTGCATCTTTGCGTGATGGCTCAATAGTATCGACGGCTGATTACCGTCTGCAGTACGTTGTTATTGCGGCGCTTTTATTGGCGGTATTGTTGCTCTTTCCCAAACTCTCACCTGCCGGTGGTTTGTTTAGCGCCGCACTGTTCTCGTTGTTGCCGCTACTGATCAGTTTTATTGCGTACCGGGTTTTTAACTATTGGTATGCACCGATGACGGCGACGATACCGTTGTTAGCCAGTTATGTCGTATGGAGCTGGCAGCGCCTTGAGTATGTGGCGCAGTTTTTAAGAACCGAGGTTGGCAAGCTGGGCCTCGGCGGAGCGTCTGATCCGGCTACCCGCAATGAAAAACTGGCGCAGTTTTTTGAAAACAGTGTGCGTCATTTACCACTAAAACACTGGCATTTTTCGGCCAGTGGACAAGAGTATAAAGGCGGTGATCCGTTGCCATTACCGGAACCCTCGGTAGAAGGGCAGTGGGAACGGGACGGTAATTTATCGTACAAGCGCTTTGCGACTACCGGGCGGTTGTATATCTGTTTTGCCAATGACGACGACAAGTTTGCAGCCGAATTCGGGGCCTATATCGACAGTCTGTCGCAAGTGCAGGATCGCCAGCAGTCCAACCGTTTGCCAGGCTTTATCGAACGGCTGCAAAGCAACGCAGCAGAGCTCAGTTATCAGGTGGAGCGGCTGCGACGTTTTAAAGGGTTAACCGAAAGTATTTTTGCCGCAAGTCCTGCCGGTCTTGTCATTTGGGGCGCATCGGGTCAGGTGTTGCGGGTTAATCGGTTGGGACGCGACTTACTGCCAGACACGCTGGTTGCCAGGCCACCGTTGCTCGACTTCATTCAGGCGATGGGTCGTGACCCGAATCATCGTGACCGTGAGGATGTTGAAAACCTGATATTGCGTGGCAAGTCGTGGCAGATTAGCCGAACCTCAGGTGATACCGAATTGGTCATTAACTTTAATGCCGGCGGTGTCGAGTTGGGCGAGCGGCTGATTACTGCGAGTATTGTCGATGTTTCGGAAATTCGGCGCATCGAACGGTCACGCGCCGAGATGATTGATTTCATGTCGCATGATCTGCGTTCGCCGTTGGTGTCTTCGCTGTATTTGTTGAATGACCCGGACATCACCGGGGAGTCGGGTTGTGACGATCAGATGCGCACAACCAAGATCGACAAGCTGGAAGTGAACATCAACAAGGGTCTGAAAATGATTGACGATCTGCTTACCCTGTCACGTGCCGATAATCTGCAAAGCGATTCGTTCACCCCGGTGTTGTTTGACGAAATTCTCGGCAATGCGCTCGACCGTCTGGCACCGTTTGCTCAAGGTAGGCACATTGAGTTGGATGTCAGGATGGGCGAGGATGACATGTGGGTGTACGGTGACGGCTCGTTGCTGGAACGTGCCATCATTAATATCATTGACAACGCCATAAAATATTCACCCGATGAAACCACTGTCACGGTGGAATTCAAGGCTGAAGGCGATCGTATCGTTGGGCAGGTCAGTGACCAGGGCGTGGGTATCAGTAAAGAGATGCAGGCAAATCTCTTTCAGCGGTTTAAGCGCGATTCTGCAATTGCCAAACAGTATCGCGGCACCGGATTGGGACTCGCGCTGGTCGCGCGCGTCATGACCGA
>CALDUO010000254.1 GCA_937923745.1 uncultured Granulosicoccaceae bacterium | reverse complement strand
TAGGACGCGAGCACCTTGTAATCTTTACCGAGGTACTTTTCGATGGTCTTGCCCTTGGCAGGCGATTCGACGATGACCAGGTGCTTACTCATTAAAGATTCGTTTAGTCCTGCTGATTAAATAAAGTCGTTCGATGCTGCGATGCTGCTTTAGTTGCTACTTGTCAGTTACTGCATGTCAAATGCTACTGTTCAAATGCTACTTGCCAAATACTACTTGGGCTGGTGTCGGTATGCAGACGATGCCACCCACCCGCGCTTTTCGGGTTTCTGTGCACATTACCGTCACGGGCGACCTTAATCCAACCACCAATGGTGGGGCGGCCAACACTGCTAGCAACGTATATACCTGCCACCGGGTGTACGAGCCACATCACCGGACAGTTCAAGTGTGACCAACGCTGCCAAAACGCTGGCAACCGGCTCTGTAAGGCGCTCTGCCAGGGTATCGACACCAATCGCGTCATAGCCCATGCTGTCAAGCAGAACCCGATGGTCATCACAATTGGCAGGGCGGGTCTGCTGCGTCTGCCGCGACGATCCTGCCGTCTTTAGGGTAGTGGTGTCAATCTGTGGAGCGATTTCAGCCAAAATATCTTCTGCTGACTCCACCAGTGTAGCGCCTGATTTGATCAGCGCATGACATCCCCTCGACAGCGGGTTATTGATTGACCCCGGCAAAACCATGACTTCCCGACCTTGTTCCATGGCGTGTTTTGCGGTTGTTAGTGTCCCGCTCTTGAGTGTCGCCTCGACCACGACGACACCGAGCGAGAGACCACTGATGATACGGTTACGACGTGGAAAATGATGCGGTTGAGGGGAGGCTCCCAGCGCAAATTCGGAGACCAACGCGCCCTGTTCGGCGATTGCGCGCGCCAGTTGGCGATGCCTGGCCGGGTAAACCCGATCAAGCCCGGTGCCCGCGATGGCCATCGTGAGTCCATCGGCATCCAGCGCCGCGTGGTGGGCAGCCTGATCTACACCTAATGCCATGCCGCTGGTAATCACCAAGCCTGCGCTGGCGAGCTTACCGGCAATTTCACCCGTGCTGGTGAGTGTCGGGGGAGCTGATTGACGACTGCCGACGATGCCGACACCGGGCCGTGACAGCAGGTCCGTGTCACCGCAGACATAGAGTACCAACGGTGGTGTGGTAATCGATGCCAGTGCCTGCGGGTAGAGCGGTGATCCCAGCGTGATGCAGTGATGCTGCGGATCCTCAAGCCAGCGCTGTGTGGTGTCAACGAGCCCTGCCAGCGTATCGCAGCGGCCCGCCACTCTCAGCGCATCGCATTGTGGTTGGGTGAGTCCGGCTGCCTGCAACTGCTGATCGGTTGCGTCGAAGGCGTCGGCTGGCGAATCGACATGTTGCAGAAGGCGCAGCTTTGCTGCACCACCGAGGCCTTGTCCATGTGCGAGCCGTATCCACGGCCCAACGTCCGATGTATCCATGAGTCTCTTCCCTGAGTCTGGTGTGTCTGAATCTTGTAGTTGAGTGTATGGCTCCATGCCATCGGACCAGACACTAGCGCCGGGGCGTGTGCGCTGTCAAGAACAGGTCAGTTCGGGGTCAGTTCGGGACACCCAAAAAAGTGGGCAATAAGTCAGGGGAGGGTAAATCCGGACACCCCAAAATGTAGAAGCCAAAACTTGCGATACCAATTCTGGACACCCAAAATTTTTAGGGTCAAAGGTCTGTTTCGGGGGCTGTCGGGGGCTATTCTGGACACCCGAAAAATGCGTGTGGAAACCGCGGGACTAAAACCGGACACCCAAAAAATCGAGCGAGATTTTTTGGGTGTCCGGTAATGATTTTTGGGTGTCCGGAAAAGGGCGGCGGCGGGGCAGCCCCGCAGGCTAGAGGCTGTCGACCAGATCGTTGATGTGCATTGAGCGTGAGGATTCCATCACCAGCGCATAGCTAACCTTCTCGAAGGTCTGAAACACCATGACAAGGCCATTACGCACCGACGGTACGGCAATTTTCATCATGTCACCGGCAACGCGGGGATCGGTGATCGGATCGACGTTACGTTTGATCGCCAGAATATCGCCGACCTGTATGCCTGAGCGGTTACCGAGGTTCAGAACCACCACCTGATTCCGGCCGGTCTGGGAGATGGCGTCTACAAGGCCGACTACCCGACCCTCACCGCTGAGCGCCGGTGCGCGAGGAATGTAGTTGTGACGGATTTGATCACGCCGTAGCGGCAGCAGAAAATCGCCGGTCAATGTCTCTTTGCTGTTACTGGTAATCACCAGAGTCGCAGGGCTACCGGCGTTACGCACCATGGCATCGGCGACGTGTTCCACCTCATAACCGAGCTCTTCGCCGGAGACGGGGTCGGTCAACATGCCTACACGGCGGAAAATACCGTACTGATTTTGGCCGCGTCGCAACTGGCCTTTGACGTAAATTTCGTGCCCGGTGGCGCTGGTAAGGCGATTATCGGAGTTACCGATCACGTACGGTGCATCGTTGAGCGTGCCAAGATCAACGATTTGCGGATAATTCAAGAACTGCTGAATGGTATTGCCAGGGATGGTCGGAATGGCTTCGTCCAGCGACTCGGTGCGTATCTCGGGGGAGAGCCTCACGGTATCACCGTCGCCACCTGCGGTGGTCGCCATGGCACCAATGACCGCTCCGCCGCGGGATATCGACAGGCTGGGCACGCCATTAACCATCGCCACACTAATTTTATCGCCGGGGTAAATCAGATGCGGGTCATCGATGGCGGGGTTCTGTTTCCAGAGTTCGTTCCATTTCCACGGGCTGCGCAGAAAACGTCCTGATAGTGCCCACAATGTGTCGCCACGGACCACGGTGTAGTCGGTCGGCGAGTCATCTCTGAGCTCGCCCGAGACATCAATGCCTGTGACCGCAGCGTACGAAAGGTCGCTGTTGTCGAGGTTACTGAAGCGGGTTTCTGCCTGCGGTGCCACCGGTTCCACCACCTTGGGGTCTGACGCCTGTGGGATGCCCGGCATGATGTCTTTGATCGGTGCAGCACACGCAGACGCGAGTGCCAGTGCGGCAAAGACGGTGGTTAGTCTCATTGGTTGGACCATATTTTTAGAGATCAAGGCTAGTGCTCCACACACGAAAACAGCTGCTGTATTGCAATATTGTCGACAGTTTCCCGGCGTTCTTGACTCAGTTGGCAGTTTCGCTGCCTGGAATCCGGGATATCAAGGGGACGAGGTTGCATATTTGGTGCCGATACGGGGGCTGCCAGCTATCGGCACCACTGGTAAACTACGGGGTCCGGATCCAGAGAAGTGTCTTATGAGTTTGCTGAATATCCTTCAGTACCCAGATGCGCAACTGCGTACCACGGCCAGCCCCGTGACAACCGTAGATGGCAGAATTGCGACGCTGGTCGACAACATGTTCCAGACCATGTACGAAGCACCCGGCATTGGGCTGGCAGCAACCCAGGTCAATGTGCACGAGCGGGTGGTCGTCATCGACGTGTCGGAAGACTCTGATCAACCCATCACACTCATAAATCCCGAGCTGCTGGTCAGCGAGGGTGAGGCCGACATGGAGGAGGGGTGTTTGTCGATTCCGGGCATTTACGAAAAAGTGACCCGACCGGCGCAGGTGCGCGTTGCGGCAATCGACCGTGAGGGTAATCCGTTTGAGTTGGATGCAGAGGGGCTCCTTGCCGTCTGCATTCAACATGAAATCGATCATCTCAATGGCAAGCTGTTTGTGGATTACCTGTCAACGCTGAAACGTAACCGTATCCGCAAAAAGCTGATCAAACAGCAACGTGCGGAAGACTGAGTCTGCATGACTGCCCCCGATACCCCGTCGCCCGACCCGTCTCAGCCAGATCGACTACCAGATCAGTCACCAGATCAGTCACCGGCCCCGTCGGCGCCTGGCGACCCACAGATTGATCTGTCGGCGCTTCGTGTCCTGTTTGCCGGCACGCCAGATTTCTCGGTGCCGGCGCTGAAAGCGCTGGTTACGGCCGGTGCCCACGTGGGGGGGGTGCTGACTCAGCCTGACAGACCTGCGGGTCGTGGCAAAAAAATCACCCAAAGCGCGGTGAAAGAGTGTGCGTTGTCGTTGTCGCTGAACGTGCTGCAGCCACCCACCCTGAAAGAGGGCGCTACCGTCGAGATGCTGCGTGAGCTACGCCCTGACGTGATGATTGTCGTCGCGTATGGCCTGCTGCTGCCGCAGCGTGTGCTGGACATACCCACACACGGCTGTTTGAACATTCACGGGTCATTGTTGCCGCGCTGGCGTGGTGCTGCACCGATTCATCGGGCCGTGCTGGCAGGTGATTCGCAAACGGGAGTCACCATTATGCAAATGGAAGCCGGACTCGACACCGGCCCGATGATCGCCAAAAAAGTCATCCCGATTACACCGACCTCGACTACCGCGTCGTTACACGATGCATTGGCACGCCTCGGCGCCACCACGCTGGTGTCCGTGTTGGCGGATTGGTGCGCCGGTCGCCTGACAGCGACAGTGCAGGATGAGTCGTTGGTCACCTATGCCGAAAAACTCCACAAGCGTGAGGCGATCATCGACTGGGGGCAGAGCGCGGTACAGATTGACCGGCAGGTACGTGGGTTAAATCCGTGGCCTGTGGCCGAGAGTTTTTGCGGCAAGGATCGTGTGCGCTTCTATGCCGGCGATGTGCAGTCGGCGCCGTCGGTAGGCGATCCCGGTGAAGTACTCGAATGCTCCAAAGCCGGTATTGCCGTCAACACCGGTGAGGGTGTGTATCGCATCACGACACTTCAGTGGCCCGGCAAACGCGCAATGGCAGCCGCCGATTTTGTTAACAGTCGCGATATTACCGGACAGCGTTTTCACTCCGAGCCGTGCGGTGAAGAGCAAAACGACGCTCAGCTCAAGACCGCTGGCAACCGCCCCCCACACAAAGCGTCCGGCGTATAAATGGCCAAACCGACTGTCAGATTTGCAGCAGCACAAATTAACCTGTCGCTGGATCGACATCAAAGCTCGTTGATGTCGCTGGTGCCGTCCTGGTCTGAGCGCATAGCCGATAATGATCGTGCGTTACTCCAGGAGCTATCGTACGGGGTTGCGAGATGGTCGTTCAGACTTGACGCTATCATTGCTCGGTTGATGCCCAAGCCGCTTCGAAACAAAGATCGCGATGTCCATGCGTTATTGCGCGTTGGCATTTATCAATTGGCCTATCTTTCGATCCCGCAGCATGCCGTGATCAATACCACGGTTGCTGTCACCGCCGAACTCAAAAAGAAATGGGCCAGGGGGTTTGTGAATGCGTTGTTACGTCGTTACCAGCGCGAGCAAACACAAATTGATGCAGAGGTAGACGCCCAGGCTGGTGCGCAGGCCAAACACGCGTTTCCGGGTTGGCTCACCGAGCGGTTGCAAGAGGATTGGCCAGAGCATGCAGACGCTATTCTGCACGCATCCAACCTGCACCCACCCATGGTGCTCAGGGTAAACGCACAGCGAGAGACGCGAGAGGCATATCGATTAAAACTTGCCGACCAGTCCATAACTGCAACGGCATCAACGGTGGTTGATTCAGCACTGACGCTGTCATCTCCATGCCGGGTGCAGCTGTTACCGGACTTTGAGGCAGGCCATGTCAGTGTGCAGGATACGGCGGCACAACTGGCTGCGCACCTGTTGTCGCCGCAGCCCTCTGAACGGCTTCTCGATGCCTGTGCGGCTCCCGGGGGCAAAACAGGTCACCTCGCAGAGCTCCAGAGCGCAGCGACTATCACGGCGCTCGACAATCACTTAAAGCGTAGTGTGCGCATTACCGAAAATGTGGACAGGCTCGGGCTCCATAAACAGGTGACCACCGTCATCGGTGATGCCATGTCACCCAAAAGCTGGTGGGATGGTGTGCCGTTTGATGCAGTATTACTCGATGCGCCGTGCACCGGCACCGGCGTGTTGCGGCGTCACCCCGATATCAAGTTGCTGCGTCAACCGGAAGATGTAGATAACCTGGTGCAAATTCAGCAACGCATGCTGCGTACATTGTGGCCTTTGGTTAAACCCGGTGGCCGTTTGTTATATGCAACGTGCTCGCTGCTAAAATGCGAAAACGAGCAACAAATGCAGGCTTTTTTAACCGATACACCAGACGCACAGGTCACAGCTTTCCCGACGTCTGTGCGACAGACCGCGTGGGGACACGAACGCGAATACGGCACGCAAATACTCGTCGGTGAGCATGGCATGGACGGCTTTTTTTATTGTCTGTTAACGCGTGATGCCGGAGGCCATGCGTGACCCTAACGACCTTCAGGGTCGTGTTTTTTGGCACGCTGTTGCTGGTCAGTTTACCTGTGGCAGCCTCCGCAGATTCGATCGATATTACCTATGCAGCTGTACAGGCAGATGAGACCAAAACGGTTATCAGTGCCAACGCGATTATCGAACTCAACTCAACGATTGAACGCGGACTGAAAAGCGGTGTGCCGCTGGAATTCGTTGTCGATGTCAAAATCATTCAGCCGTCACGCTGGTGGTTTGACAAAACGCTGGTATCAGCACAAAGACGTTATAGCCTGACCTACTACGAACTCACACGACACTATCGGGTATCGGTCATAGATGAAGATATCACGGTTAATTTCAGGTCGCTGTTAACAGCACTCGAGTACATGGGTGATATCGCCGGTATCCAAATCGATGACAACAGTAATACCTCTGATCATCCACCCGCTGAACACTGGCGCTCGATGGCTGATGCGCAAGGCGCGATCCGTGTTTTTTTGGATACCGCGTCATTACCCTTACCACTTCGTCCACAGCTTTTGGTTTCCGATTCCTGGCGTTTACACAGTGAGGAGTATCGATGGGCGATAAACTGACTTGGCGCGCGCTTGGCAGTTTAAGCGCTATGGCACTGTTGTTTCTGACGTTAACATTGTCATTGTATGTGTTGGCGACCACGGCTGAACGCCTTGACCGGTTTGGCCGCTATTATTATTGGTTGTTGTTGTTCAATGGCATTGCGCTGAGTTGTCTGGCCGTTGTTATCGGGGTGAATGGTTGGCGTCTGATCGACGAATTCAGGCGTCGTGTGGCCGGCGCGCGGCTGACGCTGCGGCTGGTCATTATCTCGATCTTTCTGGCCTTGGTGCCAGTAACACTGGTGTATGCGTTTTCGGTAAAATTTTTGTTGTCCAACATTGATAGCTGGTACGACCTTGAAATAGAACAAGCGCTGGATGACGCGATGGAGCTCAGTCGTGATTCCCTTGAGTTACAAATGCGTACGTTACAAAAAGTGACGCTTGGGGTTGCCGATCAACTGATTGGTGTGTCCGATGATGCAGCGGTGGTGGTATTAAATTCATTGGCGACCGAGACCGATGCCAGCGAGATGACATTACTTGGCGCTGATAATCGAATTATTGCATCGACCGGTTTTACCGAAAGTCTGTCGGTGCAGCCAAACCGGCCTGATGACGATCTCGCTGCCCGTGCACGACAGGGTTTGTCTTATGTAGGGGTTGACCCGATCGGTGATGCTGATTTGTATGTGCGGGTGGTAACACCGGTGCTGGCCAATGATGCTACCGGGCAGAACAGTGTATTACAGGCCTTGTTTCGGATAAACAAGCGTTCCAGTGACCTTGCCACCAGTGTGCAGTCGAGTTATCAAACTTATCGGCAACTGGTTTTTCTGCGCAAACCTCTGAAAATAAGCTCTATCCTAACGCTATCTCTGGCCCTGTTGTTAAGTGTGATGATGGCAGCCTGGTTTGCACTGTATGCAGCCCGACGCATGATGGTTCCTATTCACGACCTCGTGGAAGGCACGCGACTGGTCGCCGATGGTGACTACTCAACCCGCATTTACAAACGTGGTAAAGACGAGTTGGGTTATTTGGTGCAATCGTTTAACTACATGACGTTGCAACTTGAGAATTCACGTAACACCGCCGAGAAAAGTCAGGCCGAGGTAGAGCAACAGCGTGAATACCTTGAAACTGTGTTGGGGCGAATTTCATCCGGTGTTATGACACTCGATGCAGAGGGTTGCCTGCGCACCTGTAACCGGGCGGCAGCATCAATACTCGATGATGAACGAGTGCATCGGGTAGGTGTATCACTGACCGACTGTATAACCGATGCCGGTGTGATGGCGCAGTTCTGTCAACAAATTATCCCTCTGCTCGACCGATATCGCGGTCAGGAGTGGACACAGCAGGTTGAGGTGATCGATCACAGTGGCAGACGTTTTTTGGTCTGCCGTGGTGCCGCTTTGTTTGATGCCGATGATTATCATGCGGGGACAGTTATTGTATTTGATGATATGACAACCATCATCAGTGCGCAGCGTGATGCAGCGTGGAGCGAAGTGGCCCGAAGACTGGCGCATGAAATCAAGAATCCGTTAACACCGATTCAGTTGTCCGCCGAACGCATTCGGCACAAGTATCTGGACCAGCTTGATGCCGATGACCAGACCGGGATGACGCGACTGACCAATACAATAGAGCACCAGGTTGACTCTATGAAGAGTATGGTTAACGCCTTTGCAGAATATGCTTCGACGCCGCAGTTGCAATTGGAGCCTACTGATATCAACCGGTTGCTGGCAGAGATTGCCGAACTGTATGTTGATCCATCAACACCGGTAGATATTCAACTCAAGCTCGACCACACATTGCCACTGGTGCCGGTTGATCCTGCCCGCATCCGACAACTGGTGCATAATTTAGTCAAGAATGCACTGGAGGCGAACGGAGGTGATGTCGCTGTGTCTATAACTCTCAAGACGCGTCAGTCGGTTTCGAACAAAGGGCACTATCTTGAATTGGTGACCGAAGACACCGGACCTGGATTCCCGCCCGAGCTTCTTGGCAGACTGTTTGAGCCGTATGTATCGTCCAAGCCGAAGGGCACAGGGTTGGGTTTGGCAATCGTTAAAAAAATTGTAGAAGAACATAGCGGTTCAGTGAATGCGACGAACCGTGATCGAGGTGGCGCACGTATTGTGGTGCGACTGCCGCTACCGGCAACTGTTCTTAAAATCCAGGGGGATGCAGCGTAATGGCCCGATCAATACTGGTAGTTGACGACGAGCCGGATATTCGTGGTTTGTTGCAGGAAATTCTGGAAGACGAGGGATACGAGGTTACGACTGCGCCGTCAGCGTTGGTTGCCCGTGAGCTTATTGCAGAGCAGATACCCGATCTGGTGTTGCTGGATATCTGGATGCCCGACGAAGACGGTGTGTCACTGTTAAAAAGCTGGAAAGTCGCAGGGCAGCTGGTTTTTCCGGTCATTATGATTTCGGGTCATGGCACCGTTGAAACCGCGGTGGAGGCGACCCGAAACGGGGCTGTCGACTTTATAGAAAAGCCTGTGTCGTTAGCCAAGTTGCTGCTCACCGTTGACAAGGCATTGGCCGAGACAACCAACGGATCAGCCGGTGCCGGCATGAACGACCAGGTCGCGCGGGCGTTACCGGCATTGGTGGGTGACAGCGATCATATGCAGTACCTGCGTGACCAACTTGAGCTGCATGCCAAAGGCAACGAGAATATTCAGATAACCGGTGAGGCCGGCACCGGTCGCGCTTTGTTTGCACAGCACCTGCATGCGCAGTCGCCATCGGTGACTGGACGGTTTATCCAACTTCGTTGCGACAGTCTGTCCAGCGTCAATGCCCAGCGCGAGTTATTTGGACACGAGGACCGTGGCGGTGTGAGTGTCGGTTATATCGAGTCGGCCAGTCATGGCACACTGTATTTGGCAGACGTTGAGACAATGCCCGCTGCTGCACAGCAATCACTCAGGCAGGCGTTAGAGCACGCCAGTTTTTTTCGGGCCGGAGGCAACCAGCGCATAGGATTAAAAGTCCGTATCGTATCGGCATCGCGCACCGATCTCATGGCGCTTGCCGAGCAGGGCGAATTTGATCCGGCGCTTGCAAGACTGCTGACTCAAGTGACAGTGTCCGTGCTGCCGTTGCGAGAACATCGCGAGGATATCTCGGCCTTACTCGAAAATTTCGTGAACTGGCATGTGGAAGAGGAAGGGCTGCCCTATCGGCACTTTACGGTATCGGCACAGAACCGCCTGCGTAATCTCGATTGGCCAGGCAATCACCTGGAACTTAAAAATCTTGTGCAGCGAATTTTGATTCTTGGCGGGCCGGTGGACGTTGAAGTGAACGAAATTGACCGCGTGCTGGGCGCTCACAGCGGGTCACGCGCTGCCGACGATATGGTCAGCCTGCGTCATGACCTGCCACTACGCGAAGCGCGCACGTTGTTCGAGCGGGCATATCTTATGCGTTGTCTCACCGAAGCTTCAGGTAATATTGGCGACGTGGCAAAACACATTGGTATGGAACGCACCCACCTGTACCGCAAACTGCGTAGTCTTGACATCGACCTTGATAAAGTCAGGTAACCGCACTCCGGTAGCTGACGTCAGGACACAGACCG
Organism: uncultured Granulosicoccaceae bacterium; assembly: GCA_937923745.1. Taxonomy (GTDB): domain Bacteria; phylum Pseudomonadota; class Gammaproteobacteria; order Granulosicoccales; family Granulosicoccaceae; genus CALDUO01. The sequence goes on along the minus strand of CALDUO010000254.1, from coordinate 1,051 downwards.
ACGATATCTCATGAAAATAATTGTATTGGGTGCAGGGCAGGTTGGCCGAACGGTAGCCGAGAACCTGGCACAGGAAAATAATGACGTCACGGTAGTGGATACCGATTACTCGGTGTTGCAGGAGTTGCAAAACCGCACTGATCTGCGTGCCGTGCACGGCCAGGCATCGTATCCTGAGGTGCTGCGTGACGCCGGAGCCGAGGATGCCGACATGATCATTGCGGCCACCGACTCCGATGAGACCAATATCGTTGCGATTCAGATTGCCTATACGCTATTTCGAACACCGTCCAAAATTGCCAGAATCCGCTCTCAGGAATATATTCGCGAACGTCACCTGTTTGACAACGACCACATTCCTATCAATGCCGTTATCAGTCCCGAAACACTCGTGACCGAGCACATACACCGCATCATCGAACACCCGGGCGCGCTGCAGGTGGTCGATTTTGCGAACGGTGTAGTGCGCCTTGTGGGTGTCAAGGTTGATGAGGACGCACCCTTGGTGGGTAAGCCATTGGCCAAACTTCGAAAAAATTTGCCCGACGTTAAAACCAGGGTAACCGCTATCTATCGGGGTGAGCGGGCTATCATTCCCAAAGGTGATACGCTGATTCAGGCAGGCGATACGGTTTTTTTCCTCGGTGAGCGTGGCAGCACGGTTGCGGTGATGGCGCAGTTTCATCACACCGACAAACCGTCACGTCGCATCATGATAGCCGGTGGTGGCAACATTGGCAGCGCGGTCGCCCGTCGTCTGGAACATCAGTACCGTGTCAAGATTATCGAGCGTGATGAAAAGCGTGCCGAGTGGTTGTCAGCGACGATGGAGGCCGGAAAAACCATTGTCTTGCACGGTGATGCTGCCAACTATGAAATGCTCAAAGAAGAGGACATAGAAGAAATAGACGTCTTCTGTGCGCTGACCAACGATGATGAGGCCAATATTCTCTCTGCCATGCAGGCCAAGAGTATGGGTGCCGGTAAAATCATGTCATTGATCAACCGAAAAGAGTATGTCGAGCTGGTGGAGCGAGATATTATCGATATC
>CALDUO010000253.1 GCA_937923745.1 uncultured Granulosicoccaceae bacterium | reverse complement strand
CCTCATTAGCTCGTCAGTTACCTCGGAATACTCTATGAAGTCGTTTATCTCAACGCCTATTCGCTGTTCACTCGTGTTTCTGTTCAGCACGCTGCTTGTTTCCGGTTGCTCCAGTTCCAGTGATTTTAATTCGGGTGAATCTGAGACGACTGCTAACGTAAGTGGTACCAATGGAGATGGTGTTATTGTAAATGATGGCACTGATGATCAAACAAACGAAATGGAAGCGGTAGCTGCAAACGATACAACGAGTAGCACACCAACCGAGTCTACCGATGGCACAGATGAATCTTCAATCGAAAGTGCTGACGAATCCGTTAGTGATCAAACATTGCCGGCTAGCAGTAGTCCGGTTGTTGTTGATCCTCTAATCCAAAACCGGATACGTGTTAGTTTTGACATTTCAGTGCCGCCCTATCAGTCAAACGAACTGCGCCTTGAAGTCGTTTGGGGTGATTTAATTCTCACTGCAAGTTGGGTTGGCGACGAACTATGGACTGTATCTAGTGAATTCCCAACAGAGACTCAAGAGCTACTGATCGTTACATTTTTTGATAACAATGGTGCTATCAAGCTTGCCAGTTTCAGTCAACAGTTTAAAACCGGCTCGAACGCGACAGAGGCATTTCAGATATCTGCAGATCAGTTTAATGATGATCAATTTGACGATGACAGAGACGGGGTTAGCAATTTAGATGAATTAGTCGCTGGAAATGATCCGGCTATTGATGAAGATTCGCTGTTAGAAATTAAAGACTTTTTCCAAGTAACCAGTGGTGGGATTTCTGCTGTTGCAGGCCTTGAATCTCTATTGTCTGAGGAGCGGCCTATCTCATCCACCACACAGGAGCAAGTAACTTCAAGTGTAACCATCGACACAGATATTCAAATTGATGTGAATGGGAACGGAACACTTAACTGGGATTTTAATTTTAGTTGCGAGTACGACAGGCGCACTGGCATTAGAACGGTTCAGGGTAATACGATCGTATGGGAAGCGAATCGAGACCAACACGATTGTGATTTTACTCGTCGTGGCAATCTAATAAACACAATCACCATAGTTGATGAAAATACACGTACTTATGTTGAAAGCGGATCTATTGTGCGTACAGGGTCGTTTACCACCACATCAGATGTAGAGACCAATTTAGTTGGCCAGTTGGTTGAAGGTACTTCGTTATGTGAGCCTGTTTCCGGTACATTTTCTGACACCTATACATCTAATAGCAACGGTCAAAGGATCATTACGACTTTCGTGAGTAAAGAAATTAGTGATCCATACTGGAGGGTGACAGAGGAGCGTAGAGAGCGTATAGAATTTTCCAACACACCAATTTCGATTGAGGATTACGACGTGACAACTTCGGAATACTTTGTTCGAGAGCTCAGTTTTGGTCGGACTTCTAGCCATCAAACCTATAATTCGTTTATCTGCGAGTTTGTTGATATTTAATGGCGCGACGTCCTAATTGGAGAAAACTGTGGCTGTATCGACTTGCCTTAACGCAACCTTCTTGTGCTTCACCTAAAGGGCTACGCTAGCGCTTAGCGGCAATACGTTATACTACTGTAAATGTAAGTGGATAACCTTGCCTACGGCCCCTATGAGGACTGACCCGCAAGGCAAATGACCAGTAATCTGCCACAACTTGAAATTCCTCGACCGATAGAATTGGGTCTTTCCAGCCAAAGGCTGGCCCCTCCCGTTCAGTAACCGTGCGAATGTCTGATTTGTAGAAACTCAATTTATTATTGTTGTGCTCGAGTTGCAATCCTACTGGAATGTTGATATCGCGCTACGACAGAATAGTTTGATGATAAGACTGACACATTCACTTAGTAATGATTTTTCTACAACTAAGGAGACCTTCGAACTCGAAAGCCAAACCACTTGTCCGTATCCAAGGCTCAATCCATATAAGAAATTTTACCAGCCAGATGTGTGCATCTCTTGCGTAAATTATCCAATCGAGCCCATAGTTCTATCGATCGAAAGGATTTCTGATTGTCAGGGTTTTGTTCACCACAAGGCCGTTATTCATGTCTTCAGACCACAGAGTCTCACAGTCCGATTCAATCGCTGCAGAAACAATCAACGCGTCGTACCAACTCAATTGGTATCTATCTAACAGTTCCAGTGCGCCTTCATGAACTTCAATGCTCTGCGGTACAATATCGCTAATACTTTTAATCACCGCTAAAAATTCATCAACCTCAGGTCGTGCCATTTTTAGCTTTTTCAGCATCACATTGACACATTCATTGAGCACTTGAACACTGATTACGCCACCTTGTTCCACAATCTCTTCGCAACGATTGGCCTTCGTTTGGTTATCCGATAGCAGATATAGAACAACGTTGGAATCGAAGAACTGGCGCATAGTAATCAGCGCTGATTGGCGCTTTCGCGATCAAATACAAAGTCGTCAGGTAATCGACCACGAAATTTATGCAGGCGCTTGAGCAACGTTTGATTACTTGGTTTTTTTCGAATGCCAAATGTACTTTCATCGGCTACAACTACCTCTATGTCGTCGCCTTCCTGTAACTCCAATGCCTCTATCACTGCGGCTGGAAGACGAATAGCCAGGCTATTTCCCCACTTTGAAATTTGCATAATCAACCTCACGCATAGATATACATTTTTTATTGTATATCATTAACTATAATTTGTCGACTTATCCTGTCCGTAGCGTTCCACTGAGACTGCCGAACGCTGTTCCCGTGTTCGTTCGCTTGTCGCTCCTCATACGATAACCTACATTGCTCCGAGCCTGGTATCTCCGCTCTCCGGCACTCAATGCCTGACAGAGCATCCAGCATTGCCGGAAGCCGTTTGTTCTGAATTTACTTAACTGGCGCATTCATATCCGTACAAGAATTTGCTAAGTGGGATCTACAGAAAAACTTCCGCTAACAATTGCTAGCGCTATTATCAATTCTGGTGTTTAAGAGGTTGAATCCAGCAACACCCTGCAACCGAGTTACGATCGCTCGACGGTATGACACTGCGGGCAGTGCATCCACTACTGTTGGGGGGCACCAGCGTCAGGTCATTAAGGGACATCTCAGCCAATCAGTAATTGAAGGTGCACGGCCTGTAACAACAACTGCCACGTTGTCCAGAAGGACAGGTGACACTGTCGAACAGCGAGATCTGGACGTTTACGCCACCGTTGGTGCCACTCTGGCCATGGAGGTTGAGGCATGAGCTCGGTACAGACATTGAACCGTATGAGGCAGCATCTTGTTCAGATGAAGTTTGCCTTGGCACTGAAGATACTTTATCAAACGGTTGAGCAGCTTGAGAACATTCAAATTGCTCCGCTGGAGGCGCTGGAAGCAAAACTGAGCCACGAGCGGGGCATCAGGAAAACCCGTCGCTTCAAAACTCAACTACGTACCTCGCGACTGATCCGACATAAAAACACTGGAAACGTTCGACTTCTCGTTCCAACCCTCGTTTGATAAACACCGCGTGATGGCACCGGCCGCACTGGGGTTTATAGAGCGTCATCAAACAGTGTATCTGTTGGGGCCACCCACCGTTGGAAATAGCCGGCAACTCGTATCGACTCAGGGAGCTCGCAAACCTGATTCCAGACTCCCTGAAGTTGGACGGCAAAGCCGACGCAGAACAGTAAAAACGAAAACCGGACAGACCTAGAAAACAGCCACCTGCTGCCGACGATCTAGCTCAACATTAGCCGCTCAGGGTGGTGAATTTTCGATTGGCAGAACCGGGGAATTTTCAACTGGCATTGACAGATGCTGTCAGAACACGGCTATCCGCCAGTTGACAAGAATGAAGTGTACAGGGAAGTTTTTGGGAGATTTTTGAGCAGGCAGAAAATTATCGGCAGTATCGGGATAAAAAATCAGGCGAGCTCTAAATATCTTGGCTAACTCCGACATTTGCCTAAAGCAAGTTTAGCCATGGTGTAATT
>CALDUO010000252.1 GCA_937923745.1 uncultured Granulosicoccaceae bacterium | reverse complement strand
GCGCATGATGAGTCAGGCTCACCGTTACCCGATGACACACTCCGGATATGTCGTGAGGCCGATGCCATTTTGTTAGGTGCTATCGGCGGTCCGCAATACGATAAATTGCCACGCGATGAACGACCCGAGAGAGGTCTGCTGCGGCTGCGATCTGAATTGGGTTTATTCTCTAATCTGCGCCCCGCCATGTTGTATAAGCCACTTGCGGATGCCTCGTCGTTAAAGCCAGAGTTAGTCGCAGGTCTTGACATCATGATCGTGCGTGAATTGACCGGCGGTATTTATTTCGGTCAACCACGCGGACTCGACACCGTCGATGGGGAACGTCGTGGCAGCAATACCATGGTTTATCGTGAATCTGAAATCAGGCGTATTGCCAAGAGTGCTTTTGATATTGCACGCGCACGCGATAAACGTCTGTGCTCTGTCGATAAGGCCAACGTGCTCGAAGTGTCTGAATTGTGGCGCGAGGTTGTCATGGAAGTGGCGGCCGACTACCCCGACGTTGAGCTGTCCCATATGTATGTCGACAATGCTGCCATGCAGTTGGTCCGAGCGCCCAAGCAGTTCGATGTCATTGTCACCAGCAATCTTTTCGGTGACATCTTATCCGATGCTGCTGCAATGCTAACCGGCTCTATCGGTATGTTGCCATCAGCCTCGCTCGATATAAACGGCAAAGGCATGTACGAACCTGTCCACGGTTCAGCACCTGACATTGCCGGACAGGGGGTTGCTAATCCACTGGCGACGATCCTCTCGCTGAGTATGTTGTTGCGTTATTCGCTCTCTGATAGCGCGAATGCCGATCGCATTGATGCAGCTGTCGGGCAGGTGCTTGATGACGGTCTTCGTTGCGCCGACATCGCCCAGGCTGCGGGCCAAGCCGACAGTGGTGATGAGACGGTGGTCGGCACGAGTGCCATGGGAGACGCAGTGGTAGCACGGCTGAAATAATCGGCATCGAGACTAAACATCAATGAAATCAACGTCGCCTGAGACAGGCGTCGAAAACTGACTGACCGGAAAAATAAAATGCAAAATAAAGTGAATGTTGCCGTCGTAGGGGCGACGGGCGCCGTTGGAGAAACTATGCTGTCCATACTGGCGGAAAGGGAGTTTCCGGTTGGCGAGATTTACGCGCTGGCGAGTGAACGCTCTGTCGGCAAACGCGTAGAATTCGGCGACAAAATGCTAAAAGTCGAAGATCTGGCGACGTTTGATTTCAGTAAAGTACAGGTCGGTCTGTTTTCGCCCGGTGCGTCGGTTTCGGCCATCTATGCTCCGAAAGCGGCTGCAGCTGGCTGTGTTGTCATCGATAATACCTCTCAGTTTCGGTACGATGACAATATTCCGTTGGTTATTCCCGAGGTTAACCCGGAGGCGATTGCGCAGCACACGAATGCGGGTATTATTGCCAACCCCAATTGCTCTACCATCCAGATGCTGGTAGCGCTCAAGCCTATCTATGACGCTGTCGGTATCACGCGTCTGAATGTTGCCACTTATCAGGCGGTGTCGGGCACCGGCAAAGACGCTATTGCAGAGCTTGGTGAGCAAACGGCCCGACTGCTCAATGGTAAGGAAATTGATTGTTCGGTGTATCCGAAACAAATCGCCTTTAACGCGTTACCGCACATCGACACCTTTCAGGAGAACGGCTATACCAAGGAAGAGATGAAAATGGTTTGGGAGACACATAAAATTATGGGCGACTCCTCCATTAAGGTAAACCCTACGTGTGTGAGAATTCCGGTGTTTTACGGACACTCCGAAGCAGTTCATTTAGAGACGCGGGACAAATTAACGGCTGTTCAGGCCCGAGAATTGCTGGATAGTGCCAACGGGATCAAAGTCCTGGACGCCAGGGAAGACGGGGGATACCCGACTGCGGTGACTGAATCCGCGGGCAACGATGCGGTGTACGTGGGTCGCATCAGGGAAGATATATCGTGTGACAACGGCCTGAATCTCTGGGTTGTGTCAGACAATGTTCGTAAGGGCGCTGCCCTCAACAGCGTGCAAATAGCAGAAAAACTGGTTGAGGATTACTTGACGTAGAGAGGTAGTTGGCTTTCGCCGTCTACCTGCTGGTCAACACGTTACACACTTGTTTTGCCTGCCTGACGTTTGGTTAGTGCCGGTGACACGGGTCATTTAGTGGGAATAGATAGTGCGAAAGTTAGCAACAGCTGCTGCAGTTAGTCTGATACTGGCATCCAGTCACGCCAGGGCGCTCACGCTCGGCGAAATTGAGATGAGATCAGCACTCAACCAGCCAATGGATGCCGAGATTGCCCTGGCTTCGGTTGCCAGCGGAGAGCTGGCGGGTATGACGGTGCGGCTGGCCTCAGCCGAAGATTTTGCGCGAGCGGGGATAGAACGTTCCGAGGTGCTCACCGATCTTCGGTTTAACGTGGTAACCAACGCTGCCGGTCAACCGGTTATAAAAGTCTCGAGCCGACAGGCAGTCCTCGAGCCATTCCTGAATTTTTTGCTTGAGGTCGACTGGTCAAACGGTCGTGTTGTGCGTGAGTACACCGTGCTACTTGATCCGCCGGTTTTCATGACACCACGAACCTCAGGCAATGTGGCATCAACCGCCGCCCCCGAAATTGTTGACGAGACGTCACTGCTCGAACCAGTCGCCATTGAACGCTCAGACTTTCAGTTTGATGAAAGTTCAGTCGCGTTAGTCGGCTCAGCCAACGAAGTCGATGATAGCTTCACAGTCGATAGCAGCCTCGGAGTACCGGTCACCTTTGACGGCGCTGCTGACGACTCTTTGGGTGAAACAGTCTCTCTCGATGGCGACATCGTATCGCTCGAAGGCGATCTGGTCGAACTCAATGATGTAGGCATTGACTCCACTGGCGTAGAGCTTTTGCCGGAAACCTTTGACTTCCAAAGCGCTGATGAAGGCGAAGTCGTGGTGCTCACTGATCCGAATGTTGAATTTAACGACACGGCGTCTGCCGGTACGTTCGATCCGGCAACCGGTTGGGACGTTGAACTCATTGGTGGTATTACTGAAGTGCCGGATGATGTCGGAGCGAACACCGTTGCATCAGCCGTACCTGCTGTGACCACGTCACGCCAGAGCGCGTCCACCACCGGTGACACCGTCACAGTCAGCCGTGACGACACCCTATGGGAAATTGCAGACCGTACCCGGTCAGCGGATCTGACCACCCAACAAATGATGCTGGCACTGCTCGATGCGAATGAGCAGGCCTTTATTAATGGCAATATCAACCTTGTGCGCGAAGGCGCGATCTTACGTATTCCCGATACCGCAGCGGCTCAAGCCATCACCCAGGCAGAGGCAGTGGCGCAGGTGGATACGCAAGAGCAGCTGTGGCGTGAATATCGTGATTCCGTACGAGGAACACAAAGTAGTGGTGCTCGTCAAATCGCAGCTCTGACAGAGTCTGTTGATCTCATCGATGAAGAGCAGTCGCAAGACGTTGGCAGTGCCACCGACAACGCGGCAGCCAACAGCAGTGCGGCAGACGATACAACCGGTTTAAGCGCAGCAGCACGCGACATTCTGAATCAGGCGCGTAACGAGCTGAACATCGTTGCCGATCAGGACACCACGACATCGGGCGATGTCGCAACGTCTAACGATATCGATTCCGCCAGTGATGATGCACAACTGGGCGATATCAGCCAGCAAGTGCAGCTGGCACGTGAAGAATTGGCGGCAGCACAACTCGAAAGCCAGGAAATGTCTGAGCGTGGCGGTGAAATGACCGACATAGCCGAAAGCATGGAACAGCTGGTCGACTTGCGTCAAAACCAACTCGCTGATCTTGAAGCCCAGCTTGCACAAGCGCGAGAAGATGCATTGGGCGCCGGGGCCAATTCGGTTGAAACCAGCGGTATCGTTGACGGCGACACCGCAGCAGAAGACTCGGCATCAGCAGACGCAGCAGAGGAAGATGGCGACCTGATGCTCGATGAAATGACCGACGAGCAACTGGCTGCAATTGAAGATGCAGATGCCGGTTTAGAGCAGGTCGAATTACTCGATGTTGAAGAAGACGCGGCGGTGCCGGCCATAGAGCCAGGTGCCAATGACGCTGAGGCCGGACCCTGGTACAGCAACTTATTCAGCAACCCCATCAAAGCGATTGCATTGGGCGTCGGCGGACTCGCGTTATTGGGTCTGCTTGCAACACTGTTATTGCGTCGTCGCGGACGGTATGACGAAGATGAATTTGATTACGACGATGAAGAGTTCGACATTGATGAAGACGGCTTTGCGGCTTCAGGTGCAGGCGAATTCGACGAAAACTTCGACAACGAAATCGACACTGATTTCCGCGAGCCAGAGCAGGGTGACAAATCATCGCGTGCCGGATTGGCTGCCGGTGGTGGCGCTGCGGCGGCGGCCATGGCAGCAACAGCTGCGGCAACAGCAGGTCGTGATGACGAAGCTGACCTGACAGCCTCTGCTGACGACACCATTTCAGAAGCTGATGTCTATCTCGCCTACGGACTGCATGGCCAGGCAGAAGAGCTGCTGACCAAGGCCATTGACCAGTCGCCTGATAATGCAGATTATCAGCACAAGTTACTGCAAACCTATCATGCACAGGGTGAGGCCGCATCATTTGACCAAGCGGCTGCAGCTTACGCACAACAGTTTGGTACCAGTGATGAGCATTGGAATGAGATCTCGACCATGGGTCAGGAGCTCAATGGCAGCAACTCGCTGTACACAGGCGCAGCAGTCACCGGTGCAGCTGCAGCAGACTTAGATAGCAGCTTTAGCGCAGGTGAATTCGATGCATCGGCAGGTTTTAGCGGCGATGCCGACGAATCAGCATTGATGGATCAAAGTCTTGATCCGGGTTTTGCTTTTGACGAGAGTGACCTTGAGGCAACCGGTGACTTCACCAGCATCGCAGAAGAAGTAAAACAGGAACTCGGCGATGTCGGTGGTGACCTCTCGGGAAATCTTGGCAGCGTCGAGAGCCCCGACTTCAATGTACCGTCCGCGGATACTGACGGCCTCACCGATAAAATCAGTGGTGCCGGCAAGGCAGTCACCGGTGGTTTAGGTGCAGCTGCGGCAGGTATTGCTGGCGCTGTCGGCCTGTCAGGTGGCAAAGATGACGCAGCATCACCTGATGATGCGATGGGTGACTCTTTCGGTGACACATTGTCGGAACCCATGTTCGAATCGAGTGAGCTCGGTGGTTTAGGCGATGGCATCTCAACGGATGCGGTTACCGAAGGCTTGGGTCTCGATGCGGATGCACTGGGTGATCGGACGCTTGAGTTCGACAGTCTTGATGTTGACAACACACTGGACAGCGCGACGGCGGCAGGCGCCAGTGCGGCAGAGGAACTTACCCTTGATCTGGAGCAGTTAACCGGCGATATCGATCTTGAAAACACCGAGCTTGTCGGTTCTGGTCTTGATCTGACCCAAGAGCTTGAGATCCCTGACCTGACCAGTGACAACAGTCTGTTAAGTGATGCCAGTTCAGCATTGGGTAACAATGATGAAGTGGACACCATGATGGATTTGGCGAAAGCCTATGTCGATATGGGTGACCGTGATTCTGCGGCTAGCGCACTCGATGAAATCATCAAAACCGGTAACCCTGCACAACGCGCCGAGGCTGAAGGCCTGTTGCGTAAAATTCAGGGTTAACAGTTTGAATGCGGGTTAGCCAATCACGGCTAACCCGTTCCCGTCCGTCCCCGTTGTTCTGCCGGCTGTAGATTGGCAAAGCCCGCTTCAGCTGCCATTGATTGTTAAGCGCGTCGTTTGCGCAACGCCCCCGCTTGGTATCTCTGGTTGTTTCTGCCTTCTGCTCCATTCCAATACTCTCTTTCGTTAAGCCCAATACTCTCTTCCCGCAGGCGCAGCGTTTATTCGTCATTGTTGGTTTTGCCGAATACTTGTCCTCAGCCATCATGTTCCGAAGCTGAGGTTGAGGCAGTCTGCAATCGCGCCGTGCAATGATTGCCGCGAGTGTGCCTTTGCACCGGATACGCAAAACCCGCGTGTGTTTGGTCGTCTTTGAACGTCTACTCGCGTAAAATGGGGTGATGCGATATGCCCTTGCAGTGGAATATAACGGTGCTCCGTTCAGCGGATGGCAACGACAAAAACACAGCCGTTCTGTGCAAGAGGTGCTAGAGGTTGCGCTTGGTCGTGTCGCTGATCATCCCATTGTTATTGCGGCTGCTGGCAGAACAGATGCCGGTGTGCACGCCAATGCACAGATTGTCCATTTTGATACGACAGTCGACCGTCTCGACAAAGCCTGGGTGCTCGGTACCAACAGCCATCTGCCCGCAGCCGTCTCGGTGCATTGGGTCAGTCAGGTCAGCGATGATTTTCATGCGCGGTACAAGGCTGTCAGCAGACGATATCGTTACACCATACTCAATCGTAAAGCACGGCCAGGGTGCGGCGCTGAATATCTGGCGTGGGTTAATCAACCGCTTGATGACCAGCGCATGCATGAGGCAGCGCAGCAACTGTTGGGCAATCACGATTTCTCGGCCTTTCGATCCGCGCAGTGCCAGGCATCCCACGCCAACCGACATCTGCTGGAGGTGGCGGTCAGTCGCGTTGAAGACCGTGTCTATATCGATGTGTTGGGTAATGCTTTTTTGCACAACATGGTTCGTATCATAGCCGGTACACTGATCAAAATCGGTCGTGGCGAACGACCCGCCGAATGGGTCAAAGACCTGCTGGAGTCCGGCGACAGGACGAAGGCGGGTGCCACTGCCGCTGCGGCGGGGTTGTGTTTTGTACAGGCGAATTACCCGCCTGAGTTCGGTGTGCCAGACTTCTCACTTTCATCGCAGGTTTTCCGTTAACGCAACACCGGTATCGTGGACTCGGGCGCGGTCATACCGATGTCGTCCACGCACAGCCTGTTTCACAGAACCTCACAGTTACTGCGCCGCTTTTCTGGTATCGTTAGGGTTTTTTGATGAACCAGCCACGCATAAAAATTTGCGGTATCACACGGCCTGAAGACGCGCTTCATGCGGAGGCTGCGGGTGCTGACGCCATTGGCTTTGTATTTGTGCCCAAAAGCCGCCGAAACATCCCGGTCGAGGCTGCCGCCAACATCGCCGCGATGCTGGGTCCGTATATCACGGTGGTGGGTCTGTTTCTCGACGCGGCTCGTACAGATGTGGAGGCGGCGTTATCGGCAATTCCCGACCTTGTGCCACAGTTTCACGGGCAGGAGAGCGGCGAGTATTGTGATGGGTTTGGCCGCAGCTACGTCAAGGCAATCGGTGTCGGCAACGGCATGCCAGCTGCTGATGAGTTGCAGCGTTATCAACGGGCCAGTGCGTTTTTGTTTGACAGCAATGTGGCGGGTGAGCTCGGTGGTACCGGACACGTCTTCGATTGGGATGTGTTGCGCGGATACGCGGGTAAGCCGCTGGTCCTTGCCGGTGGCCTCGACGAAAACAATGTTGCAACTGCCATCCAAACGGTATCGCCATATGCAGTTGACGTCAGTAGTGGCGTGGAGTCCGCACCCGGAATCAAAGAGTCGGGTCGGGTATCGCGCTTTATTAATCTTGTAAGGGGTGTTTGAAGTGAGTGTTGCAGTAACGAGCATGGCGCCAGATGATCGCGGTCATTTTGGCAAGTACGGTGGCAGCTTTATCGCAGAAACCCTGATGGAGCCGGTGCTCGAACTTCAGGAAGCCTACGATCGATACCGTCTCGACAATGAATTCAGAGCCGAGTTTGAGTGGGAGCTGAAAAACTTCGTGGGCCGGCCCAATCCGTTGTATCACGCCAAACGCTGGTCTGATGATTGTGGCGGTGCGCAGATCTACCTCAAGCGCGAAGACCTGAACCACACCGGCGCCCACAAAATCAACAACACGGTTGGCCAAATTTTGCTGGCACGGCGCATGGGCAAAAAACGAATCATCGCAGAAACCGGTGCAGGTCAACATGGTGTTGCAACTGCCACTGTCTGCGCGCGTTACGGCCTTGAGTGTATTGTGTACATGGGTGAAGAAGACATTCACCGGCAAGCCCCGAATGTGTTTCGTATGAAGCTCCTGGGCGCAACGGTGGTGCCGGTTACGTCGGGCTCCAAAACACTTAAAGATGCACTAAACGAAGCTATGCGTGATTGGGTGGGTCACGTTGACGACACCTTCTACATTATTGGCACCGCGGCCGGTCCGCACCCGTACCCCACCATGGTGCGTGACTTCAACTCGGTTATCGGTCGCGAAATTCGTGAACAAAGTGTTGAGCACACCGGACGTCTTCCCGATGCGATCATTGCCTGTGTTGGCGGTGGCTCGAATGCTATCGGCTCTTTCCATCCGTTTCTGGATGACAGCGAAGTTGCGTTGTATGGCGTTGAAGCCGGTGGCGACGGCGTCGATACCGGTCGGCATGCGGCACCGCTTACCGCTGGCAAGCCAGGCGTCTTGCACGGAAACCGCACCTACCTGATGGAAGACGAGGCCGGGCAGATCATCGAAACCCATTCCGTGTCTGCCGGACTCGACTACCCTGGAGTCGGCCCCGAGCACGCATGGCTCAAAGACATTGGCCGCGTGAACTACACGGCAATCACTGACACCGAAGCGCTGGCGTCGTGTCACAAAGTCACCCGTACCGAGGGGATTATCCCGGCACTCGAATCGGCGCACGCACTCGCGTATGCCGAAAAGCTCGCCCCGACACTAACAGCCGACAAAAATATTGTGGTGACACTGTCCGGTCGTGGCGACAAAGACATCAATACACTGGCAGAGCTCGAAGGAATCACGCTGTGACGCAACGTATCGAAGCGTGTTTTGCCAAAGCGGCCGCTGACGGGCGCAAGTTACTGATTCCTTATGTCACCGCGGGCGACCCCAGCCTCGATGTGACACTTGCGCTGATGCATCAGATGGTCACAGACGGTGCAGACATTATTGAGTTGGGTGTACCTTTTTCAGACCCAATGGCCGATGGTCCGGTGATTCAGGCGGCCTGCGAGCGCGCGCTGCACGCGGGTACCACGCTCAGCTCGATCCTCGAACTGGTCGAACGTTTCCGCCAGAGCAACGCTGATACCCCGATTGTCCTGATGGGTTACATGAATCCCGTTGAAATCATGGGACACGAAGCCTTTGCCCAGCGAGCATCGGCCGCTGGCGTGGATGGCGTGTTGATCGTCGACCTGCCACCAGAGGAGGGTGGGGAGCTTCTCGACCTGTTGAAAGCGCATGGCCTCGACACCATTTTTCTGCTTTCACCCAACACACCGGAGTACCGGGTGAAAAAGGTATGTGACTTGGTCAGTGGCTACGTTTATTATGTGTCGCTCAAAGGCGTCACCGGTGCTGCCACCCTCGACACCGCTGAGGTAGCCGAACGGGTCGCTGCAATCAAATCGCTAAGCAGCGTGCCGGTCGCGGTCGGTTTTGGCATTCGCGACGCTGAGTCGGCAAAAGCCGTTGGCTCGGTTGCTGACGCCGTTGTAGTGGGCAGCGCTTTTGTTACGTTGGTTGGCGAACACGGCGCTGATCAGGCCAGCATATTGAGCACGGTCGGCGGATTGCTCGCCTCCATGCGCCAGGGGCTCGACTCGCTGAAAGCCTAAGCCCAGCTGACAAGGCCCGAGCGAACGACCCGAGTTCAAGGCCAGAACGAAATACCCGAACGAAAGACCAGAACGAAAGACCAGAACGAATGCTCCGATTGAAGATCTGGCTGAAAAAAAGCTTGTGTAAAGGGACTTGAGTAAAAGACCTGAATGGCAGCACAAGCGGCATTATAAGCGACAGCCTCGGCGACAAGATTTCTCCGCACGTTAGCACAAGAGACTTAACAGACATGGCGATGAGCTGGTTTGAGAAACTGATTCCGTCAAGAATCGGCACCAGTCAGGACAAAAGCAAGGGCAACGTGCCCGAGGGCCTGTGGGTCAAATGTAATGGCTGCTCCAGTGTGCTGTACTGTGCAGAGCTTGAGCGCGACCAGGACGTCTGTGCCAAATGTGGCACGCACATGCCGGTTGGTGCGCGCACACGTCTGGAACGTTTGCTCGACACCGACAACCGCACCGAAATCGCTGCGGCTGTCGAACCTGTCGACATGCTCAAATTCCGTGACTCCAAAAAATACCGTGACCGGCTCAACCAGGCCGCCAAAGACTCCGGCGAGAAGGACGCGCTGGTCGTCATGCAAGGTGCTATTGAAGGTCAACCCGTGGTGGTTGCTGTGTTCGAATTTCAGTTTATGGCCGGGTCTATGGGCTCTGTCGTCGGCGAAAAATTTGCCAGAGCCTGTGAGCATTGTCTTGAGCATAATTTGCCGCTGGTCTGCTTCAGTGCCAGTGGTGGTGCCCGCATGCAGGAAGCGCTGTTCTCTCTGCTGCAAATGGGCAAAACCAGCGCGATGCTGGGCCAGCTCAATGAGCGCGGACTACCGTTTATATCGGTACTCACCGACCCGACCATGGGTGGGGTGTCTGCCAGTCTTGCGATGCTGGGCGATATCGTGATTGCCGAGCCTCGCGCACGTATCGGTTTTGCAGGGCGACGGGTTATCGAACAAACGGTCCGTGAAAACTTGCCCGAAGGTTTCCAGAGCAGTGAGTTTCTGTTGGAGCACGGTGCCATAGACATGATTGTCGACCGTCGAAATATGCGTGACAAACTCGGCACACTGCTGGGCTTCCTGATGCCCGGCGTCCGCAGCGAAGTACCGGCGCTGTCACACCAAACCTAGCAAATAAACCTCGCCCAATTTAAACTTGGCCCAAGCGAGCGTGGCCGTGTCAGCGACTGCTCTGCCGCCTGCCTCGTCCCTGTATTTATCTCTGCACCTACCGCATGATCTTGCATGACACCGGACACACAAATTCCTGATGCCACTGCATCACTGAGTGACTGGCTGGCTTGGTTGGAAAAGCTTCATCCGGTCGACATTGAGATGGGGCTCGATCGGGTCAGTAAGGTCGCGAGACAAGCACGACTCACCGAACAGACTCCAACCATCATTACTGTCGGTGGCACCAACGGTAAAGGCTCGGTGGTGGCCATGCTCACAGCGTTCTATCTCGCGGCCGGCTTCTCGGTCGGTGCCTACACATCTCCTCATCTTGTTCGATTTAACGAGCGCATGAAAATTAATGGCGAGGAGCTCGAAGACGCCGTCATCACTGCTGCGCTGCATAGCGTTGAAATTGCGCGTGGTGATATTTCGCTAACCTATTTTGAATACACAACACTTGCCGCAATGCAGATTTTTAAATCGCGCGGCGTGGATATCGCGTTGATGGAAGTAGGGTTGGGCGGTCGTCTGGATGCGGTGAATCTGTGGGATACCGATTGCGCTATTATCACCAGCGTTGCTCTCGACCACGAGAGTTACCTCGGTTCAACACGTGATGCGGTTGCCACCGAAAAAGTGGCCATTGCGCGTGCGGGCAAACCGCTGGTGATCGCAGAGCCCGATCAGCCAGTGGCACTTCGTACACTGTCGGAGTCGTCCGGCGCTGTGCTATATCGCGTCAATGATGAATATCACTATGAATTGGCCGATCAAACGAGTGACTACTTTGTCGTTACCAGCGCGGCGGGTGCTCAGCGATATCCCATGCCGTCATTGGTGGGGAAACATCAGCTCAGTAATGCGGCAGCGGCGATCATGGCTGCAACCGCATTGTCGGATCGACACCCGGTGTCGGCAGACCACCTGGCGCAGGGGCTCTTGCAGGCGTCGGTTGCAGGTCGTTTTCAACAGCTGAGCTACCGTGGCGTTGATGTTTTTATGGATGTTGCGCACAATCCGGCAGCCGCAGAAGCATTGGCCAGTGCGTTAGCCCCTTTCCAAGCCAACGATCTGGCTATCGATCAGGTCAACGATCAGATCAACGATCTGGCTCACGACCAGGGTATCGATTTGGCCGCTGTTAAGGCCAACGGAAAAACTGCCGGCAACGGGTCTGCAAGGCCGGTGTATGCGGTGGTGGCAATGATGGCCGATAAGGATATTACCGCCATCATTGATATACTGTTGCCGCGTATCGATCAATGGTTTTGCGGTGCGTTAACGATGCCGAGAGCGATGAAGGCTGCTGAACTTGCGCAGCTTATTCACGACCGTCAGCAACACGCACTATCAGCCACGTCCGGCGCGGCTCGTGACATAAGTGTTTTTGACAGTGTCCGGTCGGCGTTTGAAGCGGCCGTAGCAGCTGCGTCGACATCAGACGATAATGCGTTGGTATTGGTCTTTGGCTCATTTTTTACGGTGGGTGAGATATTGGGTCAATGGACAGACAACTGATTGGGCTGGTCGATAGTCTTGAAAGACAACAACAGCAATCTGTGCAACAGCAAAGCACGCCATCGGAGACAAGTACAGTGTCAGACGATGTAGGTCACCTCCTGAAAAGGCGGTTGCTCGGTGCCGCTGTACTGGTGGCCCTGGCCGTTATTTTTCTGCCGCTGGTGCTCGATGGTTCCGGCAGTGAGAGTCGGTTTCGTCGGGTTGAGGAGCTGCGGGTCGAGCCACCGAGAATAATTGGTGGCAACACCACCAGTAATGTCAGCGTGTCTACGGCAACGCCGGCTGCGGGTTCGCCAGCCACTGAATCGGCAACTGCACCGGCACGTCGGGTCACGTCTCAATCTGCGTCCCCGGCCACCACCGACGCAACGACACCACCACCGGTTACCCGTGTCATACCGGCCAATCCATCGGCAACAATCCAGCAGCCGAGGCAACAGTCAGATCAACAGTCAGATCAGGCACCAGCGCCAACACAAGTTACGCCAACCCCTGCGGCAATCCCGGCTCCAACCCCGGCGCCAACAGCGCCTGCCACCGATACAACAGCGGCAGCCCCTGCAACAACTGACGGGAGCAGACCACTTCAGGCGTGGATCATTCAGGCCGGAAGTTTCTCTGATCAGGTTAATGCGTTGGCTGTACGCGATCAGCTGAGGCAGATCGGGCATCCGGCGTTTGTGACGCTAATTGATACCGCGAATGGTGCGTTCTATCGTGTGAATGTGGGGCCATTGTCGGACCAGAACGAAGCACAGAAAATACAAAGCCGGGTACAGCAGGAGCTTGGTAGTGAAACGCTCATCAAGCAGTATCCCTGATCGTCGAATGACAGTGCCGTTTATGCCAGGTAGCACGGTTCGCCCCCAAATCACCCGCATGTCAGCTGGCCACGTGCCGGTAACAATGCACCGTTATCGCTGATACACTACGCCACTCCCCACGAGAGCACATCCAATGACAGGCATTGATATTGGTATTCTGGTTATTGTCGGTATAGCCGCTGTTGTGAGTTTCATGCGCGGTTTAGTCACCGAAGTGATATCGCTGGCGACTTGGGTGGCAGCACTTGTGGTGGCAACACTGTATGCGCATTCGTTTGGCTCCCTGTTCAGAAACCAAATCGTTCACGACATGGCGCGTGGCGCTGCAGCGTGGGTGTTCCTGTTTGTTGCGATGTTGCTGTTGGGGGCATTGATTAATTTTCTGTTTTCCAAATTGCGGGCGGCTGCCAAGCTTGGGCCAATAGATCGTACCTTTGGTTTTTTGTTTGGGTTTGGTAAGGGCTGTCTGATCGTCACGGTTATTGTGTTGGCAGCGCACTTGGCAGTATTCTCGTCACTGCGTGGCGGTGATTTCTGGAACAATTCAAAGCTTATCCCGTATTTCACTGAAGGAGCACGTGCGTTGCATAATTTTCTGCCCGAGTCACAGCAAAGCTTTTTTGGCTTTGAGCAGGCTATCTGACCATGTGTGGACTCCTGGGTATTGCGGGCACTGCAGCCGTTAACAGCAGAATTTACGACGGACTGACATTACTGCAACACCGGGGACAGGACGCGGCCGGTATCGCCACCGTTGATCACAACAAACTGTTTATTCGAACCGGTGCCGGATTGGTGCGTGACGTGTTTGAAGAAAAACACATGTTACGTCTACAAGGCAAGGTGGGTATCGGACATGTCCGTTATCCCACAGCCGGTAGTTCTGCAACTGCTGAGGCGCAACCGTTCTATGTGAATTCGCCCTACGGAATTGTGATGGCGCACAACGGCAACTTAACCAATGCCGACCAACTGAACAAGGAACTGTTCGAATCCGATCTCAGGCACATCAATACGTCTTCAGATTCCGAGGTCCTGCTCAACGTATTTGCTCACGAGCTACAGGCGCAGATCGATACCACGCAGCTGTCGCCGCAACAGGTCTTTGACACGGTGCGTGCGGTGCATCGCCGTTGTCGTGGCGGCTACGCTGTGGCGGGCATTATTCTTGGCCGTGGTCTTTTCGCGTTTCGCGATCCGTTGGGTATTCGTCCAATGATTCTCGGTGAGAGAGTTACTGACGCCGGCACCGAATACGCCGTTGCGTCCGAGAGTGTCGGGTTAAAAGGGCTGGGGTTTAATATAATTCGGGATGTGCAGGCTGGTGAGGCCGTGTTTGTTGATAACCACGGGCGATTACACACCGAGCAGTGCAGCGAAAACCCAATACCGTGCCCGTGTATTTTTGAATACGTATACTTTGCCCGGCCCGACTCCATCATGGACGATATCTCGGTGTATAAATCACGCTTGAGAATGGGCGAGACACTGGCGCGTAAAATTCATCGCGAATTTGTGAATCACGATATCGATGTGGTCATACCTATCCCTGATACCAGCCGCACCGCAGCGCTGGAACTCGCGTTCCATTTAAAAACAAAATATCGCGAGGGTTTTATTAAAAACCGATATATCGGTCGCACGTTTATTATGCCAGGCCAGGAAATGCGCGAGCGTTCTGTGCGCCAAAAACTCAGTGCCGTTGATCTTGAATTTGCCGGAAAAAACGTACTGTTGGTCGATGACTCCATTGTGCGCGGCACCACCAGTAGCCAAATCGTTCAGATGGCACGCGAGGCCGGTGCCAATAAAGTGTATCTTGCATCTGCAGCACCGCCGGTAAAATACCCTAACGTCTACGGTATCGATATGCCAGCGGCCAGCGAACTCATTGCGTTTAACCGCTCATTGGCACAAATTGAAGCGATCATCGGTGCAGACAAATTGTTTTATCAGGACGTAGAGGATCTGATTGAAGCAGTACAGTTTGGTAACCCGGGCATTACCCGCTTTGATACGAGTTGTTTTACCGGCGAATATATTACCGGTGACGTTGATACAGAATACCTTGATCGAATAGAGAGAAGACGCTCTGACGATGTTAAAAAAATAAACGTAGTCTGAGAATGGGCCTTGACGGTAGTTGTCGCGTCGGACAGCTTGTGGATTGTTGAGTCTTGTGCGAATACCAACTCGGCGGTGGCCGACATCCAGAGTGGTGCTAGCCGAATCGAAGCCCGGTGCTAGCCGAATCGAAGCCCGGCGCGCTGAAATTCTTCAATATCAATATCAAAACTGCCATCACTGTGCGTGGTTTTGATTTGATACAGATGACCGTTTTGATCAAGCGGATTTTGCGACAGGTCAACCACTCGCTGTGCTGTCGCTTCCTTGTCAGTGTTAAGAATAATAATGATGCGTGGCTTGAGCTTGTCAGTGGTAGTTGACAGCACAATACCAATCTCGCCATTAACCAATTCAACGATACTGCCAGGTGGAAAAATACCGACACTATCGATGAATTTAATAACAAGGTCTTCATCGAACTGCGTGCCGCGATTCTCGTACAGCTCCTGTAACGCGTCAGACGGTGAGCGTGCTTCACGATAAGGCTGCTTTGACGTAATGGTGTCGTAGGCTTCTGCAATCGCCACAATACGCGCGTAGAACGGAATGGATTCATCTTCAAGGCCACGCGGATAGCCTTGGCCATCAGGTCGCTCGTGGTGCGAGAACGCCACGTCGGCAGCGCCAGACATCACACTGGCAGTAGAAATCAAAATGTCGCGACCGTAGTTGGTATGCCGACGCATTTCTTCTTGCTCTGAAGCGTTTAGCGGACCCGTCTTGCGGAGAATAGGCAAGGGTATGTTGGTTTTGCCAACATCGTGCAGCATGGCGCACACGCCAATGTCCTCCAGTTCCTTGGTCGACAGATCCAATGATTTGGCCATGACGATACTCAACGCTGCAACGTTCAGGGAATGCTGTGCGGTGCCTTCGTCTTTTGCCTGAATGCGCGTTAACCAGACAGAGGCGTCCGGGTTTCGCAAAATGGTGTCAACACAACCGCTGACCGCCTGTTGTACTTTACCGCCATCGATTTCCGCGCCGAGGCGGATATCCTGAAACAGGTTGTGAATGGTTTCGGAGGCGAGACTATGAACACGCTGAGCCGCGGAATGTTCTTCGACGAGCAGGACACTGTCGCCTGGTCGCTGTGCTATGTCGTGGTTTTCGGGTTTGACTGAGCGGGCATCGTAGTCCACAAAGACGTGGCGACATTGTTGTTGCACTTCGGCTATATCGTCAACCGTCTTGAGCTCGAGGCCCTGAAACATAAACGTGGACTCTTCCCACGGAATATCCAGTTCGACGACAAACATGCCAATGCTCAGTTTTTCAACGGCGATACGCTGCCTGACCCTGCGTTCCGAGCTGGCATTCGGGCGCGACCGCGCCGCACCGGCCTTGCGATGTCGCTGGGCGCTCTGCGAGGTCCTCTTCTTCGCAGGAGCTGGTTTAAAGAGCTTGTCAAAAAACATGAATGCCGTTCAATTGTCCGTCAGACCCGGAGTAGTGGATACGTCTCCCACGAGATATACAGCGGCCGTACCGACACAGACTTGAGACTCACTACCGTAAACAATGTCGACCGGATCACACTGCGCCAAGCTTGACGCAGTTCTCATGTCTGGTAGTCTATTGACCGTTAGCGCTGATTTGAGTTTCAGCTTGCAGGCGCTTTATAAATGTTGCTAAAGCGGCCAGGCGCGCGACGCTCTGTTGGCCCTAGCCTCGGACCAACACCATGGACATAACCCAGGAAAACGCTGTGCCGAAGGCCCCTGAGAGAGGCATCACCCCCACCGATCTTCACCCCGACACCCTGGCGATCAGAACAGGGCATCATCGAACCCCGTTCGGTGAGCACTCCGAGCCGATCGTGACGACCTCCAGCTTTGTGTTTGGATCGGCGGCTGAGGCGGCGGCCAAATTCAGTGGCGAAGCGGACGGCTTTATCTATTCACGCTTCACCAATCCGACGGTTGCCGCCTTTCAGGAACGCCTCGCGGCGATGGAGGGTGCTGAGTCAGCGATCGGAACGGCATCCGGTATGTCGGCTATTTTGGCCACCGTGTTGTCGCTGCTGTCATCCGGCGATCATATCGTTGCCTCCAAAAGCATGTTTGGCTCCACGGTTAACCTCTTTCAGAAGCTCCTGCCACGTTTCGGTATCACAACCACGTGGGTAACACTGGGCGATCCTGACCATTGGCAGGCCGCTGTGACGTCAAAGACCCGCATGTTGTTCGTGGAGACACCGACCAACCCCCTGACGGAGCTGGCCGATATTACGGCATTGGCTGATGTCGCACACAACGCCGATGCGTTGCTGGTGGTGGATAACTGTTTTTGCACCTCGGCGTTACAGCAGCCTATCAAGCTCGGCGCTGATCTTGTCATTCATTCTGCCACCAAATTTCTTGACGGGCAGGGACGTTGTGTGGGTGGTGCCGTTGTCGGTCCGTCCCGCATCATCGACGACGCAATCTTCGGCTACATGCGCAGCTGCGGACCGAGCATGAGTCCGTTTAATGCGTGGGTATTCCTAAAAGGCCTGGAGACGCTGGGTTTAAGAATGCAGCGGCACTGTGACAACGCAGAGGCGATAGCGGCGTGGCTGGTCACACATCCGAAGGTCACCCGGGTACATTACCCCGGTCTTGATACGCACCCGCAACATGCGCTGGCCTGCCGACAACAGGCCAGGTTTGGCCCGGTGATGTCGTTTGAGATAGACGGCGGACAACCCGAGGCCTGGCAGTTAATTGATCAACTGAACATTATGTCGATCACTGCTAATCTCGGTGATGCCAAAACTACCGTGACACACCCTTACACTACCACTCATGCGCGGATGGACGAGGCTGACCGACTCGCGGTCGGTGTCAATCCGTCGTTAATACGCCTTGCCATTGGCCTTGAGCATGACGCCGACCTTATCAACGACCTTGAGCAGGCGTTGAATGCTTAATCAGCCCATTGCAGACCATCAACTGTTGGTGTCTTTATTTAACGCCGGTGTTGATGCAGTCGGTGGCGAGCAGGCTGTTGCCAACGCACTGTCTGCACAACCATTACGCGCGACGGGTGCAATCTATGCTGTCGCGGTAGGCAAAGCAGCCGATGCGATGTTGCAGGGGTTGCTGCAGCATGAGCAGGCCGCACTGGCCAGCGCTTTACTGATCACCAAATATGGTCACGTCAGTGATGCAATGCACGCTGACGAACGTGTGCAGGTGATTGAAGCGTCCCATCCTGTACCTGACACCAACAGTTTGCGTGCGGGCGATGAGTTGGTGGCGTATCTGCAGCACATACCCGCAGAGGCGACGTTGGTGTTTATGGTCTCCGGCGGTGCATCCTCACTGGTTGAGAAATTACCCGGCACGATGGACCTGGCCGATTTACGGCGTATGACTGATCAGCTATTGGCTGACGGCCTCGATATCGGGCAGATGAATCGGGTGCGTAAAACCATGTCTCTGATCAAAGGGGGGCGGTTGGCGCGATGGTGTTCCGGTTGTCGTGTCGTGCAGTTGTTAATATCGGATGTGCCGTCAGACGAGCCTGCCACTATCGGATCAGGCCTGTTGATACCTGCCTGCGAACAGGAGTTAACCGAGGACCTGTTGCCGTCAGCCTATTTGCCATCGTGGGCTAATCAGTGGCACTCGCTCGATAACGTACCACCGCCTGCAGAGGCTCCGGTTTGGGCTCAGATCGAGACCTCCATTGTGGCATCCAATCAATTGGCACTCGACGCCATCGCTTCAGCGGTGCATTCACTTGATATCGAGCTGCAGTTGGCAGCGGGACGACTGACTGGAGATGCTTGCCAAATGGCGCGTGATATAGCAGCGTTACTGTCCCGTGATGACACAAACCCGGGCATCTATCTGTGGGGTGGCGAGACCACAATGCAATTGCCTGACTTGCCGGGGCGGGGTGGGCGAAATCAGCATCTGTCGCTGTCAATCGCCCGACAAATGTCTATTTATCAGTCTGATGGCGCCGGGTGGACCGTGCTGTGTTGTGGCACTGACGGCACCGATGGTCCCACTGGAGATGCAGGCGGTATTGTTGATCACGAGATGGTTTGGCGGGGCGACATGCTGAATCTCGATATCGATCACAGCCTGTCAGTGGCAGACTCGGGCAGTTATCTTGCGGCGGTAGATGCGTTGGTCACAACCGGCCCTACCGGCACCAATGTGATGGACGTGGTGATAGCCCTGAAACATTGACGCCAGAGCGCAGGAGCTCGCGCACTGATGTCGCTTGTGCATCGCTGAGTCGGTTAGCCCGACCCAGCGCAGTCGCTTGCTGCCAGAGATGACATAAAACCGCTACTCACGAATTTTAATATCAGCCTCTTGACGAAATTGCGTGACCTGATCGGTTAGCTTCTGCCCGACAAGACCGTTTCTTATCTCTGCCTCAACCGCTTCAAAGCTCGGCGCATTGGTCTCTCGTTTGTCCACAAGCTTTATCACGTGCCAACCAAACTGTGTTTGCACCGGTGCTTCACTGACAGTGCCGGTCGCCATGTCAGTCAACGCTGCCGAAAATTCTGGCACCATGCTGTTGGCCTGAAACCAACCAAGGTCACCACCACTCTCACCCGACGGTCCTGTGGAGCGTTCGCGAGCAAGCTCCTCAAATGAACCGCCATCATTCAGTGCTTTGATGACGTCATTGGCGGCTGCTTCGTCGTCGAGCAAAATATGGCTGGCTCGATATTCCGGTTCTGCACTGTTCGCGACAAAATCGTCGTAGGCTGCTTTGACTTCGTCGTCGGTGACCTCAAGCTCGCGACTCAGGTTGCCCATATAGGTGCGCGCCATCATCTGATTGTATTGAAGTTTGAGCAGCGTTTTAATCTCCTCTTCCTCATGCAGGTCGATCGCTTCGGCCTTTTGGGTGAGCAGTTCGAGATTAACCAATTCATTGATAATGGCACTTTCGTCAAACTGTTCCCCAGACTGCTGAACTTGCAGTGCCACAGCATCCAGTGCGTACTGGCTAATGGGTACACCGTTTACCGTCGCGACAACATCATCGCCGAGCTCCTGGGCACTGCCGGACGTGCTGAACAGTGCCGCAGTTAGCAAAACCATGATTGAGAGCTGACCTCGTGCCCGAATTTTCGTTTGACTGCGCATGTGGGTGGCCTTCCTGAAATATGATTAACAGATAATTAAGTGTAGGGTGTATACACGGTTCGTTCCCGATATGTTGGTGCGGTAACGAATTTTGTGTGTTTTCGTTAGCGTGTGTCAGCCAGGAACTGGATCATGAGTCAGTATTTTGAGGTTCACCCCGATAACCCTCAGTCACGCCTGATCAAGCAGGCGGTGGGTATCATTGAAAAAGGCGGTGTTGTCGCATACCCAACCGACTCCTGTTATGCGCTGGGGTGTCACTTGGGGGACAAGCGGGCCATGGATCGTATTGCCCGGATCCGCCAAACCGATGCCAACCATAATTTTACGCTCGTCTGCCGTGATCTTTCAGACATCGCGCTGTATGCCAAGGTCACCAACAGCACCTTTCGGTTACTCAAAACGCTGACACCGGGGCCCTATACTTTTGTGCTCAGGGCCACCAGCGAGGTGCCGCGCCGGCTGCAAAATCCGAAGCGTAAAACCATCGGTTTGCGGGTGCCGGACAACGCAATTTGCGAAGCGCTGTTGGCACAGTTAGGCCAGCCCCTGATGAGTAGTACGCTGTTATTGCCCGATGCAGATCTGCCAGAGACCGAGCCAGACGAATTCCGGCACAAGCTCGAACACGCCGTTGATCTGATTATCGATGGCGGGCATTGCGGACTGGAGCCAACTACGGTACTGCACATCGCAGACGATGACGAAGTGACCGTAGGCCGACACGGTAAAGGCGACATCTCGTTCCTTGAAAATGCCTGACCCGAGGCGCGTTCGGCAAGGTATAATTGCGCCATGAATACAGACCCTGCCAGTGATCAAAGCGTGCCAGCAGCGCCCCCAAATGCGGCACTGAATACCTCTGGGGCTGCGCTGGAAGACGGGGCGCAAGGAGCACCCATCGCGTTGTTGCAGGGTGAGCCTGTCACTACCATTCCGCACGATCTCTATATCCCGCCCGATGCACTTGAAGTTATTCTGGAAACCTTCGAGGGACCGCTCGACCTGCTGCTCTATCTGATCAAACGGCAAAACCTCGACATTCTGAATATACCCATTGCTGCCATCACGACGCAGTACATGGCGTACATCGAGCTGATGCAAACCATGCGGCTCGAGCTTGCCGCAGAATATCTGCTCATGGCTGCGATGCTGGCCGAAATTAAATCGCGCATGCTGCTGCCACGGGTAGCCATCACCGAAGACGACGAGGACGACCCGCGTGCCGAGCTCATCAGACGTTTGCAAGAGTACGAGCAGTTTAAAGAAGCCGCCGAAAACCTCGACGAGCTACCGCGAATGGAGCGGGAGATTTTCCCGGTCTCTGCCGAGGCACCGCACATCGAGCGCGATACGCCACTGCCCGACATCACGCTGCAAGAGCTACTGCTGGCATTCCGTGACGTTGCGCAGCGAACCCACAACACCCGACACCATCAGATTTCACGCGAAAATCTCTCGGTCCGTGAGCGCATGACGAACGTGTTATCGGTACTGAAGCTTGGTGAGTTTTGTGAGTTTTCAACCTGCTTTGTACCTGAGGAAGGCCGACTTGGTGTTGTAGTGACCTTCCTTGCCATATTGGAGCTGTGTAAGGAGTCATCGATCGACATCGTTCAGTCGGCGCCCTTTGCCCCCATTTACCTCAAAGCCAGAACCGCCAGTATTGAAGAAGAGGGCGGTCAAGCTGAATCGGAAGACGGAGCGACCCGTGCGTGAACTTGTAAACATTCTGGAAGCGTCTTTACTGGTGGCGGGCAAACCGCTTTCGCTGAACCAGATAGAAGCGCTCTTCGAGCACGAAAGCGAAAAACCCGATCGTGAAAAGCTGCGTAATGCCCTCGATTTACTGGGCGAATCTCTCACCACACGCGGCATAGAGCTGGTAGAAGTTGCCAGCGGGTTCCGACTGCAGGCGAGGCAGGATTACGCGCCGTGGGTAGCGAACCTGATGCAAGAGAGAGCACCTCGCTACTCGCGAGCGCTGCTCGAAACATTGGTGCTGATTGCCTATCGACAACCGATCACACGGGGAGAGGTTGAGGACGTTCGAGGTGTTGCGGTCAGCACGAATATTATTCGCACCTTGCTTGAACGTGAGTGGATCCGGGTGTTAGGCCACAAAGACGTACCCGGCCGTCCGGCTATCTATGGCACCACCAAACAGTTTCTGGATTACTTCAACCTCAAGCGTATTGACGAGCTGCCCACACTGTCCGAAATCAAAGATCTTGATCAAATTGATCCAGACCTTGCCAAAGAAGTGGCGTTGCTGGAAGCGCAGGCGTTGGCAGAGCAGGGTGAAGACACCGACGCGGCAGCGGCAACAGATGATGAGCCGCACGACAATGACCCTGCTAACGACCCAGACAACGACTCGGGCAA
>CALDUO010000251.1 GCA_937923745.1 uncultured Granulosicoccaceae bacterium | reverse complement strand
TCTCCCGTCGCAGCAACAGGTGATCCATTGGCGCTCTACCGACTGGGGTATATGTATGCCGAGGGGGTCGGTGTAAAAAAAGACAGAGCGCTGGCGATTGATTATCTTGCAAAAGCACAGAGTCGGGGGGCGGTGGCTGCCCGCGATCTGTTGATTACGCAGTATCAGGCTGTTGTGCAAGAGACAGATTCGTCAAACGGACATGCTGATACGTATGCTGCGCTGGCAGCACTGGGGGATGGCGATGCGCAAGCCGTGTATGGCTCTTATTTATTAGGTGGCAGTTACGTGGCTAAAAATCTTGAGCAGGCTCACCAGCTGCTAAGCAGTGCCGCCGAACAAGGCGACTTTCGGGCAATGTCCAACCTGGGCTATATGTATGCTACCGGCACCGGCGTCGACAAAAATGATATCAGTGCCTACGAGTGGTATTTACAGTCTGCCAAGTTGGGTTTTGCGCCAGCACAAACTGCATTGGCACTCCACCTTGAACGCGGGGTTGGCGTCGAGGCTAATAAGGCTGAAGCGATTCGTTGGTATTTAAATGCAGCGAGCGCCGGTAACCCGAATGCACTGGCAAAAGTAGGGGGGTTTATCGCCGACGGGTCTATACAACCACCCACACCAAGCGAAGGTGTCACCAGTGTAGCGCTGGCAGCCAAACGGGGTGATGAAGACGCCATGCAATGGTTGAAGGCCGCAGCGGATAGTGGTGTCGTCAGTGCGCAAAGCAGTTTGGCTTTCCTGTTACTCGATAGTGACGACGTGATCGGTAGTAACGATACCGGTATGGCCTATTTACAGCAGGCAGCCGAAGCAAACGATGCAGCGGCACAGCTTGAGCTTGCAAGGCGTTATGCCAGTGGGGACGGAGTTGATCAGTCAGTGGTGCAGGCCTATCAGTGGGCTAATATTGCAGCCATGCACGGTGACAATGCAGCAAAAAGCACGCGGGATGCATTAGTACAATTGCTGACCCCGGATGAACTTACAGCCGCTCAACAACAGTCTAGCGACTGGTACCGGGCCTATACACAACAGAGCGAGGAGGCGGCACAATGATGTGCGGACACTGGCGATCTTTTACTGTGTTTTTCGTGGCGGCGTTGCTTCACGCTACTGTGTTTGCCAATGACACCAGCCAAGTGGCTGCCTCTAACAGTGCGCTGGAAGCTGCTTATCATCAACTCAAACACGGTGATACCAAACAGGGTCTCGTCTCTATTACGCAGCTTGCCGAGGGCGGTGATGCCGTCGCGCAGACGTTGTTGGGTGATATCTATGCCTCCGGTCATCTTGTACCACAAAACTTTCAGACAGCGGCGCGCTGGCGGACGTTGGCGGCAAGGCAGGGCGATGCTATCGCGCTCAACGCGTTGGGTAAACACTTCGCTGAAGGTTATGGAGTTCCGGCAGATGTTGTTAAAGCCGAGCAGTATCTGACTGCTGCAGCTGCTAACGGTGAGGCTGCATTTCAGTTTGATGTGGGTTTACTGTATGACAACCCGAAGCTATCTGTGTACAACCCTGAACGCGCGGTACAGTGGTATCAACTTTCTGCTGCACAGGGTTACACTGCAGCGCAGGCAAACCTTGGCATGTTGTTATTTGAAGGTCGTGTGGTAGAGCAAGACCTTGTACGTGCCAAGGCCCTGCTGACGCAGGCCGCAAAGGCAGGTCATGATGCTGCGCAAAATAACCTTGGCATCATGTACGTTCGTGGCGAGGGTGTCGACCAAAACTATGAGCAGGCCTTTTATTGGTTCAGTGAAGCGGCAGAGCAGGGGCACAAAGCCGCTATGGCCAATTTGGCGGTGATGTACGACAACGGTTTGGGTGTGGCGTTTAATGAGGAGATGGCCAAACAGCTCAATCGTTCGGCAGCACAACAGAGCCACAATAGCCTTGGTGCAGCCATAGACACACTCGACTATACCTATGATGACAGGTTGCGGTTACCAGAGACGAACACCGACTTAACCTACCTGCAACAACAGGCAGCAACCCAGGATCCTGTGGCGCTTTATCAGTTGGGTTGGTATTGGCTGCAACAGGCGGCGACGCCTGACTACTCGTTGGCGCGGCGCATGCTGGAAAAAGCCGCGGCAGCAGGCATGCGCTCGGCCATGTTTAATCTGGGGTTAATGTCATTGAAGGGCCGGGGTGTGCCGCAAGATTTTGTGCAAGGGTATCGTTGGATTAACCAGGCAGCAGCGTTAAACCTACCGGTTGCAGCAACAGCACGGAACGTGCTGTTACCATTTATGACGCCGAAGCAACTTGAACAGGCACAAAGCCAATAACAATCAGTGTGTTATTGCGCGCTGTCAGAGAGGTCGTCGATACGCTGTTGCAGTGTATCGATGGTGTCTTGTTGCTGAAGAGTATACAGCGTCAGTTCTTCTATTTTCTCGAGTAGTCGGCCCGAGATATTCGCAAGGTTGACACCGTTCTCTTCCATGTCGGTTGCGCTTGGTACATTGGGCAGGTGTTTATTTTGAGTAATAAACGATTTCAGCTCATCCAATGTGCGTAGCTCATAATCATCTTCAAAGACATAGTCAGCACACGCACCATCGGTCTCAGTGCAGTTGCCAGAAACCACTAAGTTACCGGCAATATCGACGACGTCAGGAGCGGCAACACCCACACGAAGCAAATTACCAACTGCGTTGGGTGCAAATTTAAACGGTGTCGTGGTGCCATTTAGATCTTTAAAGGTCATTCTGCCCGTAGCCGGATTGGCCTTGATCTCCCACTTTACCTGAGCTTGCGTTTGTTCGAGCACTAGTGAGGCTGCAGTATCTTCTGATTTGCGGATATGCAGAGAACCATCAGCCGAACTCGCCTCGACGCCAAGACCGACGTTACCGCTACCACCAAACACTCGCAAGGCGTCTTTGGGTGCGCCCGTCATGATTCTGAAGACGAGATTGGATGCGTTGGTGACATCCCGAATAAAAAAGTTCGTTTCGTTGGCCGCGATATCGTAGATATAAGGTGTAAACCCGCTACTGCCGTCCTGCTCGATTCTCATTGCGGGTGAATCACCGTCTTTCATATGAAGGTTAACCGCCGGGGTGTTGGTGCCCAGCCCAACAAAGTCATTGGCCGCCACATACAGCGCGTGGTCGCGGGCACCGGCCCTCAGGGTGAAGGGAGTTTTGCTGGCAGTCGCATCAACCACAGAAAAATAGTTGGTGGCGCCGTTCTCTGTGCCGTTAATTTCGATGCGCCAATCATTGTCTGCAAAACTGGCGGAGTTACTGGTGTCATCGAAGTGAATACGTAAATTGTTTTCTTTCAGGCGTAGCGTATCAAAACCAAAATTTTCGCCATCGGCGCAGTCAAACCCTGCACAGATACTGCCTATGATGATGGCATCATCGCTAGTAACGGTATCGGCAGTCACGGGAGAGACCAGTGCAAGCGTGGTGGCCGCCAGGAGTATTGATTTGGAGAGAGGTACGGCATTTAACATCATGATAAAACGTCCGGCATAGATTCAATAATGGGTGAGTCACTGCAGTTGGGGCTTAGCCCTCAGGTTCTGTCTGTTCCGGATCAACGATTAATCCGTCCTTGACGGTAAAATTGCCCGCCTCGGTATTGATCGATTGCACTGTTGCTCTTGGCGTGTTTTCCCGACCCACTGTTTGGTCAGTGACCAATATGGTTGTTGCACCCAACACAATTTCCTGCGCGTTGTAGTGGTAGACACCGTCTTTAAGAATGCCGATCTGGTCAAGCGTGACAAAGGCGAGCTCGTCAGACTCGGAACTGGAGAAGTGATAACCGTCAGGGCCCTGAATGGTCACTGTCGAGACGCCGCCAAACATCAGCAGGTCGTTTTTCATGCTGATATCGATTGCGTTTGCAACAGGGCTGATCACTACCAGTGTCGCTAGCGCCAGTCTGATGAACGGTGCGTTTAATCGGTGCATATGGCACTCCTGAATCAACCCGATCGATGGTCTGGAGTCACCACAGATACAACGACAAAGTCATCTGTTGAGGGAGTAGTTGGTCAGCGTTGGGAACGCCGTGCCCTCGTACTCCTGAATGAGTGTTGCCCGAACAGGCGTTTCACACGTTTGATTTGAACGCCATTCGAGTCAACTAACTGCCAGTATAGGTTTACTAAGCAAGATAGTTCAATACAAAACGTCGTGTGTCTGACCTAAAGTGCGTGAATTTACCGAGTTTCTGGTGATGTTTGCGTAAAACTGGCATACTAACATACGAAATTTTCGATAAGAGCGTTAACCCATGACGAATGAATCACTGACCACCTACCCAACTGTGCAACCAGAGCCCGGTGTAACCCGCCAAGTGCTGGCAGATCATGAGCAGCTTATGACTGTGTCGTTTCAGTTTGACACCGGCGCCAAGGGCAGCCTGCACAGTCATCCGCATGTCCAGTCCACGTTCGTCAAGTCGGGCAAGTTCAAATTTTGGCTGGATGACACCACGTTTGAAGTTGGCCCTGGTGACAGCTTTATGATCCCGTCCGGAGCGGAGCACGGCTGTGAGTGCCTGGAGAGCGGTGAATTGATTGATAGCTTTTCGCCCAGACGCGACGACTTTCTTTAAGAGGCAGACAAACAGATGTTAACAGTTAAAACGCTGCATGCAGTCAGCCAGAGAGAAACGCAGGGTATGGACACCACGGCGCTGCGCGATAATTTTCATGCGCCCGGTATGTTCGCCGATGGTGAAATCAGACTGGTTTACACACACTACGATCGTATGATTGTCGGTGGTGCGACTCCGGTAGGTAGCGACCTTGTGCTGGATGCGGTCGCGGAGTGTGGTACGGCTTCTGTTCTTGATCGCCGCGAAATGGGCGTGCTGAATATCGGTGAGACTGCAACGGTGTCCTGTGGTGGCGAGAATCATCAACTAAACCGGGGTGATGTGCTGTATCTTGGTAAAGGACAGGGGCCGATTACGTTTGGTGTGGGTGGCCGCTTCTATCTGGTATCGACACCGGCACATCACGAATACCCGGCCAGGCTACTGAAGCTGGCAGAGGCGGCTTCTCTGTCGCTTGGCAGTCAGGCATCTTCTAACGAACGCACGATCTACCAGTTCATACACCCTGATGTGATGGAGAGCTGTCAATTGGTGATGGGCTACACCATGTTCAGCGCCGGGTCGGTGTGGAACACTATGCCAGCTCACGTACACGATCGACGTATGGAGGCCTATTTGTATTTCGACCTCGCCGACGACGACCGCGTTTTCCACTTTATGGGAGAACCCCAGGAGACACGGCATGTCGTTATGAAAAATGAAGAAGGTGTGTTGTCGCCACCTTGGTCAATTCATTGTGGTTGTGGGACCGGCAGTTATACTTTTTGCTGGGCAATGGCTGGCGACAATGTTGACTACAAAGATCTTGAGATGGTCGCCATGAGCGACCTGCGTTAACAGCAATCTGCGCGAAACCTGTGCGGTAATCTGATGCACCCGTTAACCTGATATGCCCGGGCGGTTGCCGGTTCGATCCGGCAGCTGTATGTGTCGCCTTGATCTGCCAGTGGCTCTGTTGCACTGGCAGATAAACCGAAAGACACTCGAATTTACCGGAAGCCACCCGTGGCGGCGGTGTGCCAGTGATACAGTCGATCCACAAAGTAGTTTAATCAAACAACTTTCAATGATTTGACGGCTGACAACCTTCAATTGGGCCTAATTCAGGCGATCTTCTGCTATGCTCACCGCAAACGACTACACAAACCCGTAGTCAGATCCTAACGATGAGGAGTTTATCCTTATGGGGACTTCCCCGATCGCTCCGGCACGACGCACCAGTGCGGACATGGTATTTGAACGCCTCTACGATGACATTGTCACGCTGGAGCTGCTGCCCGGTTCAAAGCTGTCCGAAGCCGATGTTGCCATTCAGTTTGGTGTTTCCCGTCAACCCGTGCGCGACGCGTTTAATCGTTTGGGTAGCAGAGGGTTACTCCGCATTCAGCCACAACGCGCCACCTTGGTCGAAAAATTTTCATCGTCTGGCCTGGAGGCAGCCCGATTTGTTCGGCTGTCTATCGAGATAGAAATGGTGAAGGTAGCCACCGCAAACTGGCAGGACGCCAATCGTGGTGTATTCGACGCTATTCTTGATGCCCAAGCCAAAGCTGTTGAAGAGCATGATGTGCGTAGTTTTCACACACTCGACGAAGATTTTCACCGCGCCATCAGCAATGTGGCACGCACACCCGAGGCATTTAATCTGGTATTGCAGAAAAAAGCGCAGGTAGACAGGTTGTGCGTTCTGAGCCTGAAACAGCCCCACGAAATGTTGGAACTCGTCAATGACCATCGCATCATCTACACGTCGCTAACACAAGGCGATGAAAAGCAAGCAGAACACGTGATGCGCGAGCACTTGACCCGCATAGACAAGACAATAGGAAAAGTAAAACAGCAATACGCAGATTACTTCGAAGACTGAATGCGTCTCACATGGGTGCCGTTGCCGTATCTCGGCCGTCTTGCAGTCAGGGACACAGTGCCTGCGTTAGGCATTGCGCCACATTCATTACCTATGACTGCGGCTTCGCTTGAATCGTCCTGTCGTCTCGTGCCAAACGCCGCGCGAAGTTGCCAGTTTTGCCGGTTACATCCCAGTCCCCAGCCCAGTCCCCGCTCCAGTCCCCAGTCCAAGTCCCCAGTCCAAGTCCCCATCCGAGCGCCAGTACCAAGCCTGCAGTTGGCCTCTGTCTTAGAGTTGTTACAAGACCAGCAGTTATTGCTGGCATAGCACACACACTTTTGATCACGCAGGCTCTGACAATGTGTGTCGTGTCACATCTGTGAAGGCACATCATCGTCCAGACTGCTGAGCCAGAGGCATTTCTTCGCTTTTTAGGACACTGTTCTTCAGTTGAATCTATGTTCAGCCGTTATGTTTTTTTTGAGCTGTGAAATGACTTCCGTGATGACACCGAAGATACCACGCGTTCAGTCGGGCCAGCAGGGCTTTACGCTGATCGAACTGATGATCGTTATAGCCATCATTGGAATCCTCGCCGCAGTCGCTGTTCCCCAGTATCGTGACTACACCATTCAGGCACGTATGGCTGGTGTTATCAACTTTGCCAGTATGCTGAAGACCGAGGCTATGTCTCACTACGTGATTCATGGCGAGTTTCCGCACAGTGGCGGTTTTGAGAATCGCAAGATTGTTAACAGCGAACATGTGTCGGCGCTGGAACACTGGGCACCGGATCCAACGAGCCAAACTCAGCTACACATCTATGTGCAACCCGGTCTTTTCCCGGGCGCCACAACATCACATGCTATGTTATTGGTGGGCACAGCAGACGCAACAGGCCACGTCAGCTGGAATTGTCAGCCTCATGAATCATTCAGGGCGATAGACTACAAATACTTACCCGGCGAATGTGTTGACTGAGTGTATCGCCTCGCGCGTGTAGGCGTCAGCGACGCCAGTGTCGCTTTGTTTTGGTACTAAGCCCAGTCACGAGCCCAGTCACGGGCCCAGTCACGGGCCCAGTCACGCTTTGCACAGACGCCGCCTTTGCCTGTAGCCTTTTTCAAGGTGACGTTTTCTCCAAGTCACGCTCTCTTTAGTATTGTGCCTACCAAGTGCTGCTTTGTCGAAGCACCGTTGGTCAGTGAGTCTGATGACGTTCAGGACTCACACGGTACCAACCACCCATCCGGTTACAAACCGTTACCGGGCTTGTCATCTTCTATGGTGATTGCTGTCATCAAACGATTGCGTGCTTCGTGTGCTTTGCTCACAGCGTGCTGCGCCACACCATAACTGTATCGTCCGGCGAACGTCGTGGCAGTCTCGGGAGAGTGGCGATACATAGCCGCTATGGTGTCTCTGACAAAACTATGTTCGTTGATCAGGCTGGCTGTGTATTCTCTCCAAAACGTTTGTGCCTCGGTTAGTGCGTTCGTACCATGATCTTTTGCAAGTGCGTATAACCCCCGAAATGCCCAATAGGCTGATTGCGTGCCGTATTGATTGGACCCCAGCGTATAGACGTCCGGAATCTCCCTCATAGAGCTCCACAAAGGTATGTACGGTGTACAGAGTGTTGTGCTGACTGCTTGCCAGATCACCCCGCGAAGTGGGTCAGGCATGTCGGCATCAAGCGTAATAATGTGGCTTTCGGCAGTCTTCAGCCAACCGATGGTTCTGTCGGCCTTTCCTTCGAGGACGGTACCTGCATACGTTGCCCTGAGCAGGGTCATCACATCGTTGACAGCTATGGGTGTGTCGGGTGTCATGAACAGTGGGTATTGCGAGAGGCCCGTGGGTTGCTCCTGACTCGGTGAGAGCAGTTTTTGTGCAAGCCATAGCCTGTTCACATTGTACGGGTTGCCCAAGTCACCAAATGCCTTTGCGAAATCAAAGTGTTCGCTGTCGGGTTCTTCGAGCAGGCCGTGTTCGATGACAAAGTCAAACAGTCCGTCTGAACAGCGCACGTTGTCATGATCATTCAGGTTGACGCCATGGACACGCAAGCTGTTGGTGACGACAAGGTATTGATCCTGCGGCACTCTCACAGCTATCCATTGGTGACCGGACCCGATTTCAAAGTACCAGGACTCATCACAGTCTGAGAACAATATGCCGTTCGCTTCGCTGGCGCCGTAGGCACTGACATAACTGCCCAGTAATTCCACACCGTGAACCGCAGATAACATTTGCGGTAATAACAGTGTTGGTATGATTGATTCGGCAATACCACCTGTCTCCAGTAACGGGTCAACCGCTTTGGCCTGCGGGTTGTAGTGCATGGAATTGGTAGCTGAAATAGCGACGTTGTGTTGGTTGATACCGCGCTCCTCAAAGAAAAAGCGGTCACCGACGGTACTGCTGGCCTCTTCGTAGCTGCACGCGTCAGGCATAGCGCTGTAGCAGAAGGCGTTGGTCGGTACGTTTACTGTGAGGCCATTGCCGAGTGTCCAAAGGTCGCCTTTTACGGCTGTTTTTTTGTTCAGAACGTACTCGGGTTGGTGACGAAAGACCAGGCTCTTGTTCCAGTTGGAGCGCTGGCAATCCTCATTTCGGGCGATAAGTGTGACATTTGTTACAGTGGCGTTTTTGCCAACGATTAAACTGGTACACATGGGCTTTTCGGATACAACGTTAAAAAGACGCGCCAAGACTATCACAAAATACAAACGGGTCATCTACCCGGTAGCGTCCCGGTAGTATCCGGTTACCCGCGTGGTCAGTATCTTGGTAGTAACGTGCGGTATGTATGTTGGTGTTAGCTGTTTAGCTGTTTAGGTGTTTCCATTGGCTTGTATTAATGGTGAGTTATGACGTACTGTACCGACTGTGGTAAGTGGTAACGAGTGAGGTATAGAATGATTGATTACGCGATTATCGGTGGTGGTGTTTCAGGTGTATACAGTGCCTGGCGGCTCAAAGAAGCATACCCCGACAAGACAGTAGTGTTATTCGAGTACAGTGATCGTATCGGCGGCAGGCTACTTACCATTCAATTACCCGATATGCCCGATGTGAATGCCGAGCTTGGTGGCATGCGCTATATACCGGAGCAACACAAGCTGGTCGACATGGTGGTCAAAGCCATGGGGTTGGAGAGCGAACCCTTTATGATGGGCGCCAAAGGAGACCCGACCGGCAAAAACAACCTTGCTTACCTGCGCGAAACTCACATGAAAGTGGGCGAGATGGCTGACTCTGATAAATCGCCCTATAAGCTGCATTGGTCAGAGCGTGGTGTCATGCCCGATACACTGCAGGCCGATATTTTAAACCTGCTGATTCCCAACCATAAAGACTTTAGCGCAGACGACTGGTTTGAGGTTGAGGTGCTGGGTAAACCGTTGTGGCAGTGGGGGTTGTGGAATTTACTGTACAAAATGCTTACCCCCGAGGCTTACCGGTTTTTACAGGAAGGCAGTGGTTACGACACCAATGTGTCTAACGGCAATGCGGTTGCGTTGCTGCCGACTGGCAGTGATTATGACGGCAGTACTTCGTATCTGGCACCCAAAAAAGGTATGCAAGCGATACCACTGTCGTTGGCGGAGGCCTTTCAGTCACTGGGTGGGGACATCCACATGAATCAGCGGTTAACCGCTATCGATAAACAAGGTGACGGGGAATATGCGTTAACGTTTCGTGCCACCAAAACACAGCATGGTGAGACAAGCAACGTCTTGCCCTATGAAGACACCCAATGTATGGCCAAAAATATTATTCTGGCCATGCCCCGTAAATCGCTGGAGGCGGTACGTTGGGACCAATGGGAAATGAATCCGTTTTTGCGGGAAAACCTGCAATCAGTATTAATGCAAACAGCGGTCAAGATTGTCGTTGGTTACGACAGCGCATGGTGGAAACCCTTGGGGCTGGAAGCAGGTCGTTCAATCAGCGATTTACCCATACGCCAGACCCTGTATTTTGGAAGTCAGGGTGCTACGGGTGTCGGTGTTGATAAATCGTTGTTGCTTGCCAGTTACAACGATATCTCTACAGTGCCTTTTTGGAAGGGTTATGAGAAAGACGAGCCCTTCGGAGACCAACCGGCAGACTACCTCGCATCGACCGCGTTGGTGAATGAGGTGCATTCTCAGGTCACTGAGTTACACGGTCAAAAAACGCTGCCACAACCCTTTGCAGCTGCGTATATGGACTGGGGTAAAGATCCGTTTGGTGCAGGATGGCATGCATGGAAAGCAGGTTATAAATACAACGAGGTCATGGAGAAAATCCGGCATCCTGTGCCCGACGAAAATGTTTTTATCTGCGGTGAAGCGTATTCCAATGATCAGGGTTGGGCAGAGGGTGCTCTGGAGACTGCGGAGCACATGCTGATCAAAGACATGAATGTGCCACGCCATAAAATGACCGAAAATTGGGAACCCGATATGATGCGGCGCAAGTATTACTAGAGGCCATCGCAACAGTTTAGTGTGCCCACTTTTGGTGGGCAGGGTTTGATTGAGCAGCGTGGTTTACCGGGGTCAATGGGCAGCGCGGAGCGTCAGTCTTTATTGTATCAGTTCACCGGTTTATTTCAGTGCCAGGTTAGCTCAGTGTGCAGGGTTTATTTCAGTGCCGGTTTATGTCAGGGCCAAAGTATATCATTGCACCGGGTTATATCATTGCACCGGGTTATATCAGTGCACCGGGTTATATCAGTGCACCGGGTTATATCAGTGCACCGGGTTATATCAGTGCACCGGATCAATTTTGAGACAGCTCCGAGCGCTGCCTGCTCTCCGAGTCACCACGCAGCGTGTGGTACATGCTGTTAGGCACCTAAGTTCAATGACAGGCTTTCGTTTTACTGAATGAAGAACACAGACCAAGGAGTGACCGCAATGGCCAACGTGACCGACACAGGGGATCACCCTGACGACGACTCCGAGCAGCTGGTAAATCTCTATTTACTCGAAGCGCTGAAAGCGGAAGGGCAAGACCATATATTTTTGGTTCCCGGTGGCATGATCGAGCCCTTTATGCCCAACTTTTCTGTTGCGGGTATTGAGGCAGTGGTGGCATGTCATGAAGCCGGTGCTGCGTATATGGCTGACGGTTATGCCAGAGCAAGGCGCAGTTTTGCTGTTTGTATGGGTATTGGTGGGCCAGGTGTGACCAATATGGTCACTGCCATTTCGGCCGCTTACGCAGACCGCTCCCCGGTGATGGTGCTGGCCGGTAGTGTGCCGTACTCGTGGGAAGGTTTAGCGCCTTTTCAGGACTCCAGTCAAACCGGTATTCCTGACAAAGCCATTATGGAACCCATGGTGGTCTCTAATTTAAAAATTCCACTGGCAGAATCTGCCGGGCATTTTCTGCAGATGACCATTCGCAAAATGATGGGTGTCGAGAACAGACCCGGATTTTTGGAAGTGCCTTTTTACATGCAGAGCGAGAAAATACGTCGTGGGTATGAACCGGTGCAGCCCACCATTGCGCGTATTGTTGATCGTGAGCGTGTTCGACAGGTCCCCCGCAGTTTTAACAATGCCACCAGAATTACGTTATTGGTCGGTAACGGCACACTCCGGTCCGAGGCCTCGGAGCTGGTGCAGGCTTTCGCTGAGAAATACGCGATTCCGGTGGTCACCACGCTGCGGGCAAAAGGCGCTATATCTGAACAGAACGACATGTCGTTGGGTGTGTTTGGTATGGGTGGCACGTTGCAGGCAGAAGCTGCCATGTTCGGAATGGATGAGACCGAGCATGGTGGTAAGGTCGAGCAAACAGAAATGGTGCTGATACTTGGCGCAACACTCAATGAAAACAACAGCTACATGAGTGATCAGATTAAATGTATACCGTCTTTAATCCGCGTTGATAACGATCCTAATCTACCGGACCAAAACAAATACGCCGAGTACATGCTCGTGTCCGATATTAAAACGCTGTTTGAATGGCTGGAGAATAACGAACACCTGTATGCCGAGGCGCTCAACGAGTCGCGTCCACAGAGAGAGGCGTGGATAGCACAACTCCGGTCGGTGCCGTACTTTGATCCTGCTACCCAATTGGAGCATCCGGAACCAGTCTCCGGTACTGATGAACACCGGCCAAACGGTCTGCTCAATCCGTCTCGGGTCATTACCATGCTGCGCACAGTTGCACCGCATGACACTATTGTTGTGGCCGATTCTGGTGCCAATACGTATTTCACCGGTCACAACTGGACCTGTTATGGTCCCAACAACTTTTTTCTGCTGTCTGCTACAGGTCCTATGGGCTATGGTATTGCCATGGCTATCGGTGTCAAAATGGCGAGGCCGCATCAACCGGTGCTGGCTATCATTGGTGATGGCGACATGGCCATGCACGGCATGGAGTTCGCCACAGCGGTACGCTATAAGGTGCCCATTGTTGTGGTTATCCTCGATAATCATGCGCTTGGCAATGTGTATCTTAATGTCGAAAAATACGGCAAAGAAGCCGAAGAGCTCGCAAATTTACCGCAGCACAATTGGGCGTTGTTTGCCAGAGCTATGGGTGGTGATGGTATTTACGTCGATAACTACGAAGACTTGCCCCACGCCTATGAAGCGGCGTTTGCCTCGGACGGCCCGTTCATCGTAGATGTCCGCACCAATAAGGACTACCATACGCCAAACACGAAAGAACCTGATTTGCCCAAACCGGCTCCAGCTTGAAGCAGTTGGGTGCTTGTTATCATTGATGCCTGAACACGGGAAGGGTCATTATGTATTTTGGTCCACGAGTGCTGAGC
This sequence comes from uncultured Granulosicoccaceae bacterium, assembly GCA_937923745.1. GTDB lineage: Bacteria > Pseudomonadota > Gammaproteobacteria > Granulosicoccales > Granulosicoccaceae > CALDUO01. The sequence goes on along the minus strand of CALDUO010000251.1, from coordinate 6,261 downwards.
GTATCAGCACAAGAGTCAGCCCATCCAGCAGCCCATCCATCACACAAGGGTTCAGGCCAAGCCCAAAACAACCACCACCACTACACCAGTATCCACCGAGCACTGCTTGACGCGGTTCATGGCGATGTAGTGATCGTGGCGCCGGGCATCTACAGCCCGGCTACAACCGATGAGGTATTTCCGCTTTTTGTCCCTGCCGGTGTGCAGTTACTCGGTTCGGGTGCGAGCGACTGCAAAGTGGTGGGTGATGAAAGACTGCGTACGAGTAACCGACCGCTGGATCCGCATGAGAGCCTGGTGTTGCTCGGTGACGAAAGTGGTATTAGCGGTTTTACGCTTGAGAACAGTGGCGGCAACGGGTTGTCGCATGTGCGTGGTGCCAGTTTTTTGGTTGAGCGCATGGTGATCCAGCACAACGGTCAACATGGTGTGCTGCTCTATGGGCCGGGGCAGGCCACAATAAAAGACAACCGGTTTTACGATAACGGCACACGACACTACGAGCCGTTGCCCCCGCCATTACCGATCAGCTGTCGCCAGGGCCACCACATTTATTTTGAAGGCAAATCCCAGTGCCGTAATGCTGCATTAATTGTATCCAACAAACTCAATAAATCGTTTGCAGATGGCATAGCACTGTCACCGTCATTCGAAGAGCTTGCGCCTGTATCCATGACGGTACAGGTGTTCGATAACGACATCGAACACGCAGAACGTGCCGGTATATTGATTGGTGGTTCGTTCGGTACCCATGAGTCTCGGGTTAGCGTAGATATCAGGCATAACCGGATACACAACAACACTCACACGGGCATCGATGCAACAGGGGCATTGTCGTTAATTCCCAGAACGGTCAAACAGGTTCGCCTGTCAGTGACGATAATCGACAACGACATCGCAGGAAGTCAAACCGGTATCAGCGTAGTGTCGGGTTTTGGACCGGCTGAGCAGGTGCACACCGAAAGCTTAATAATCAATAACCGTATGGGAGACAACGTCACCGGCATTACAGCGATAGGCGGTATGGGATCAAAAGACAGACCATCAGTCAACAATACGCTTCGTTCGGTCATTACGAACAATACCTTTGTCACCGACAACAGCAGCGCAATTGTTGTGCAGGGCGCAGCGTTTGATGATCTTGGCCCGGCACCTGAGCCGTGTGCTGACGGTTATGCCTGGCTGACTGATAACCATGTGGTGTTGTCGCTGCACCCGGGTGATTTGCCCTCGTCGGCAATACAGGTTGATTCAGGTCCGCGTGGAAACACTGTCGAGCTTAACGAATAAACCAGTATCATCACCGGGCAACCTGCCCATGTCCGCCGTATGAACCTAATGCTGCGGCTTTAGTCCGGTAGCTCTGCCAGTCGTTCGGCTTCTGCCACGGGGTCGAAGGTCAGGGTGGTATCGAGCTCAGTTGCTCGGGTGAGTAAGGCCACGGCGGCGTCAGTATCGCCTGATGTTGCAAGACTGGCTGCCAGGCTCATCAGACTTGAGTGCACCGGTAGGTTGGGGCAGGTGCGCTCGTACGGAATATCCTCGCCAATAAATCGATACCATTCATCAATGGTCAGGTTTCGCCACACTTTCTGACAAACCTGTTCTGCCAACTCGGACGGTGCCGACTTGATCAAGGGATGGGTCATGTCCCATAACTTGATATGAGTGCTGCCTGTTGCAAGGGTATTGCCGTCGGGGCTAAACGCCATGGCCCAAATCTCGTCCTCGTGCCCCTGCAGTATGGTGGGTGTAGCCTTAGGGTTGTTGAGGTTCCAGAGTCTTACCGAACGATCAAGGCTGGTGGTCGCAAGCACGTTACCGGCAGGATTAAACCGAACCTTGAGCACTTCATCATCGTGACGTCCGATAATATCGGGGGTCACGGTGGATGTATTGAGGTCCCACAAACGCACCTTCGCATCTTTACCGCCGGAGGCCAGTAGTTGTCCGTCAGGGCTAAAGTCGAGTGACCATGCAAACACCTCGTGACCGTTTAATTCGGTCATCGGCGCTGCCGCGTCGTTGATATTTTGTATACGGATAGTGGCGTCGCCGTCACCTGATGCAGCGATGGTGTTGCCATCGGGACTAAATGCAATTTCTGACATCCATCCTTTGGCATTGCTGAATACAGCGGTTTCCTGTGCAAGGTTATCGGTATCCCAGAGGTAGGTGCCGCCGACACTGCCGGACGCGAGTCGCCTGCCGTCGGGGCTGTATCGCGCTGACCACGGAAACATGAGTGATAGCTGATGTTTTTCTGCCGGTGTGTCGTCCGGTGTGTTGCCCAGCGACCAAACCCGTACGGTGCTGTCATCGCTGGCTGAGACCAACTCGTTGCCATCCGGGCTAAACTCAACCGATGATATCCAGCCTGCATGCCCACGCATGATTTTGGGTGGTGTATTGAGGCTGTCGAGATCCCACAAGCGGATATTCCGGTCACCGCTGCCACCACCGGTTGCCAACTGTTTGCCGTCGGGGCTAAACGCCAACGACGATGTAGTATCTTGCTCGCTCTTTAATGTAATGGGTTTGCCGCTGGGTGTCAGGTCCCACAGTTGCAGACTGTAACCCCCGTCAAGCCCCGCTGATACCAGCGTGTCACCGTCAGGACCAAACTGTACCTGGTTGATAAAGCCTTTAATCACAGTGATGTCTTTGGTGGGTTGTTGTAGATCCCACAAGCCAATTCCCCAGTTACCGCTGCCGGCAAGCGTGTGACCGTCAGGGCTGAAGTGCACGGACAGTATCGGTGCATCCACCCGATTCCAGACGATAGACGCAGGGGTTTCGCTGGTGAGATCCCAGATACGAACAAGACCGTCTGCGTCTCCACTGGCAAGCTTTGTCCCATCCGGGCTGACTGCCAGTGACAGGATGGCCGACTCATGACCGGGCCAGCTGCGTAATGCAATAGCGGGTTCTGCCGGATCCCAGAGTGTAATTACCCCGTCAAAACTACCGGTGATCAGCGTGTTGCTGTCTGGCGTGAACGCCACCGGAATACCGCCACCCTGATTCAGTTGAGGCACGTTGTCGGGATCTTGCTGTTCACTGGTTGCCAGTGTCGTACCTTCGGTGACGGGTTGATTGTGTTGCCATAACACCGCGGTGTTGCCGAGTCGGTTGCCGAGTGCAAGGTACTGTCCGTCGGGACTGTAGGCGAGGGTTGCAATGCCCGCGTTCAGTTGACCAAGATCAACCGGTGATGCGTCTTTTTTGTTCAGGTCCCACTGATAAAGTGCGCCATCCTCATTACCGGCTATCAAATATCTGCCATCAGGGCTGAACACTTTTGAAAAAACAGCGCCTATCGGCAGGCCGTCCTCGGTAAGTTCGTTGGTGGGCCACCCCGGTAATAACTGTGGCTCCGAGCCACGCGTTGTGAGGTCCCAGAGCAGGACTTCACCAGAGATAATATGTGAGGTAGCCAGTTGGCTGCCATCGGGGCTTAATGCCAATGAATAGACAGAACCAGTGTTGAGCAGTTGAACAGAGAAAAATGCTTTGCTGTTCACTTGTCTTAGTACGCTATCGACTTGCTCTTGTAAGGTGCGGCTGCCATGTTCGCTATACAGATAACCTTGCCTTGCGAGTAACACACTGCGCTCGTCCAAATTAAACGCTTGCTGTTGTTGCGCCTGAATCAGCGCCAGTTGCGCAATGGAGGAGAAGCGCGCCTTCTCGGCATCGTCCCGACCCTTTTCGGCTTCCTGCGCGTTCTCTTCGGCTTTTTGTGTTTGTATCCATGCGAACGCTGCAGCTCCCACAGCCACTAAAAATACCGACAACAGGCCCGCCATCGCGCGACGCATACGGGCAGTGGCGCGACCCTGTTCCAACAAACGCTGACGTTGTTCGGCTGACAGTGCTTCTGCCTGTTGGAGTTCGAGGCGACGTGCGTCTTCTTGCGCCTGTGCTGCACGCGATAGCGCTGCCTGACTTTCGTCGATTAACGAGGGCACCGATGCATTAAAGCCGAGATCTTCTGCATCCGGGCTGGCGAGCCATCGCTGGGCCTCGGGCAACTCGGTTTCATCAAGCAGACCACCGGTACCGCGTCCAAGCCTGACCCATTCAGCGGCCTTGTCTTCCAATCGCCGACGGCTTTGTTCTGAGTCGCGTCGTTCATCGATCCAGTCACGTAACCTTGACCAACCGGCGATAAGCGATTCATGGGAAATATCAACCAGAGCATCATGGTTGGTCACACCCACACTGCGCGTCAGTAACCGATGGTTGGTCAGGTGTTCAAGGGTACGTTCAAATTCCTGTTCGTCGTCGCTGGCGGCGCGCAACGCAGAGACCGGCTGTTGCCTTCGGGTATCGGCGCGGCCCTCGCCAAAGTGAATCAGGCGCAGGAAGATGCGTCGCGCAATGGTTATCTCGTCGGTGCTGAGCTCGGCCAGCGCGGAGTCGGCTTTGGTGGCTATAGCAACGGCCAGACCCGTGACTGTTTGATCGGCCTGGTTGGTCGCGCCATCACTGAGGCGCCGGTAGGCGTCATGTGTCAATACACGATGGTCCATATCCACCCACAACTGTCCCATGGTCTCCTGTAATAGCGGCAACACACCGGGCTCGTCGGCCGCATCGGTCAGAAGCTGATTCAGTAAACTGGTTTCAATATGAACACCACAATCCTTGGCGGGGTTTTCAATGGCAGCGCTGAGCTCATCGCCGCGTAGCGGTGCCACTTCAATGCGTTGCGCCGGATCTATGGGCCATAGTGGAGAGGTCATCAGGTCGGGGTAAAAATCGGCGCGCAGTGTCAGAATCAACGCACAGTTGTCCGGTATGGATGCGGCCTCCAGGGCCGTTAAAAACCGGGTGCGCTGCTCTGGCTCTGAAAGGGTGAACACCTCTTCGAATTGATCAACCAGCAATAGCAGTCGCTTGGCGGGGGCATGCGCATCCAACAGGCTTTGGACGGTGTTTTTGTCAAAGCAGTGGTCCGCGTCTGTGCTCTCTACCAGGCTGCACAGGTCTTCAAACGGTTTTTCGCCGGGCCTCATGGTGCGGACCAGCCAGTAGTTTTTGGTAAAGTACCGGCTGTCGGCGAGCTCCGGTAACAGGCCTGCGTATATCAACGAAGATTTGCCCGAACCTGACGGGCCAATCACCATAAAAAACTGTTGGCGGCGCAATAACTGGATCATGCGCCCGACTTCCTCGTCACGCCCATAAAAATGTCGGGCATCGGTGGTTTGAAATGGCCGCATACCGGGGTAGGGGCATGGCGGTGGCAGGTCGGTGATGTCGTCGCCCGCGACCACACGGTAGACACGAAATGCCTCCTTGATGTTTTTAACGGTGCGCTCACCCATGAAGTCGTATCGGTAGGTGAGTCGTGTGCCAACTGCACTGCGCACAGCCTCCGAAATACAGACACCACCGGGGTCTGCCAATCCTTCCAACCGGGCAGCCACGTTTACGCCGTCGCCATAGATGGCAGTACCGTCAACGATTATTTCGCCAAGGTGCACACCAACCCGAAATCGCACCAGCTTCTCATCAGGCAGATTCAGTTGTTGGTTGCGGTGGCGAATGTCGGCCTGAAATTCGATAGCGGCCGTGAGCGCATCGGTGACCGTAGCAAAGTCAGACATGATTGCGTCACCGGCATAGTTCACAATACGGCCATTGTGCTGTTCAATGATGGCGGTGATCGCGTCGAGGTATTCGCGCAGAATCCGGTGGGTGCCGGTCTCGTCTTCGCGCATCAGGCGGGAGTATCCAACAACGTCCGTGTGCAGAATAGCAGCAAGTTTGCGTGTTGGCGTGTCTTTCAAAACTGTGTAACCCCCCAGTTGTCAAAAACCATAAAACCAAGACTATTCAAGCAAGACCAGAAAGTCGTAAGCTCATCCTGTACGCCCAATACCGTCGGGTCTGAGAGGGTATCCGTTTCACACAGTCCCTCCGCCAGCAAAACCACAACGCTCTGTGGTGTCATGACCGACCGGGCCAAGCCCACAGTCAGGGCGTGGCAAACGCTATTGAGATGTCTTTTGTGTTGGCTGAAATACTTCTAATTGTTCATTGACTCTATCAATACTAAAACCGGAACAACCTCTCGTGCTCGTGAAGTGTTCCATTGTGTAGCGGATAGTTGGGAAATAGCACCAAGATAGCCCCAAAATCCGCAAATTTATCAAAGCAGCAGAAGTGCTTCTGGTGAGGGTGTCCGTATCAAATGTCCTTTGCTCACATTTACGCCCAGAGTATATGTTACTCCGGCGCTATAGAAAAGCA
>CALDUO010000250.1 GCA_937923745.1 uncultured Granulosicoccaceae bacterium | reverse complement strand
TAGGTTAGTTCTGATCTTCCGGCCGCATTTATCGATGCAACTCTCCACACATGCTTGTTGCCAACCGGCAGTTGATTTTCAGGCGTCATTATCAATTCGCACAGTCCGTTCGCGCACACGGCATCGCTTCCCAATATTGCCCTGTATTGAACACTGTTTGTGTTCCTGTTGAACAACAGAAAATCATACTCTTCAGCACCGCCACTATCATTCCACTGATACACAAGAGTTTCGGATATCGGTTGCTGTGAGTCTGCTGCCGGGATGAATACCTGTGGTATTTCGGGTGGCTCTGTCGTTGAAACAGGTAAATTAACGTCCTGTTGATAAATCCGTATGTAATCTACGAGCATTTCATTTGGTACCGCTTCAGCACCAACATCACCAACAAAATTTCCCCCAACGGCCAAATTGATAATCGCGTACATCACCTGACTGGAGACAGTTGGGCCGGTTAATGAGTCACCAACTTTTACACCATCTACATACCAGTCCAGTTTGCCGGGAGACCATGCGATGCCATAGGTGTGAAAATTGTCGGTGAAATTTTCGCCGTTGTTTGCGAAGGTAGAGAAACTGTCTGACTGTAGAGTGCCGTCTGGCTGGTACATGTGGTAAGAGTGCACAGCTTCAGCCGGATTCTCACCACGCGTTTCGATGATATCTATTTCGGGCTGCTGATCTACGTAGTATCCGTTTAACAACCAAAACGCTGGCCATAGACCAGAACCTTCGGGTAGCTTTGCGCGAATCTCTGCGTAGCCATTAACAAACTTAAACGAGTCATAAGTGGTAATAATGCCTGAACTGTACTCTGGTAAGAATGGTGCGTCAGCTGCACCTGCTACGTAACCTTCTTGCCCTTGCGGAATTTTGACGTAGTTCGGGTCGTTGTAGGCAAGGTTATTCCGCCACTCTGGGTGCGCATCGAAATCGGCACTGTCTTCAGCTGGTAATGGCGGTAATTCGTTACTGGCGATTTCTCTTGCTGTGATTACAAGCCCCCTGCTCCCATCACTAAAGTTCTCAAAGCTGAGCGGCGATTGTGCGATGCCTGCATGTGTGTCGCCAACATCGGGGTAGAACTGCAGTTCGTTATTAATTTGCCAGTACGGACCCCACAAATGATGTGTGTTCCATTTATCTGTGTCGAGAGAGCTACCATTGAACTCATCAGAAAACATGAGCTGATATTCTTCATCGAGCACTGACTGGGTAATGGCAGGTGGGGGATTTTTCTCGTACACCCGAATGTAATCAATCTCATATTCAGCCGGAAAAACTGTGGTTTCATCCGGGCTACCCGGCCAGTCTCCACCCACAGCAAGATTCGCCAGAACATACATAGCCTGATTGGCTATTGTGTACTCATCGTCTGTGATTCTGCGTGTTTCTACCCCATCAACATACCAAACGATTTCTTTTGGCCCCCATGAGACGCTGTATGTGTGCCAGTCAGCTGTGAAATCTTGACCCTGTGTTGTGTAGGACGGTGTTGATATTTGACGCCAGTTGTTCAGAGGTTCGAAATAATGATACGTGTGGTATATGGTCTCAACGTCATGTCCCAGAAACTCCATGATGTCAATTTCCGGCACATCCTCAACATAAAAACTGGTTGACAACCAAAACGCTGGCCACAAGCCCTGCCCCTTCGGCAATTTAACTCTGGTCTCTGCATAACCATGTGTGAATCGGAATGATTCATAAGACGTGATCAGACCAGACAGGTAATTGATATCTTCCGGGCGATACCCAGGATCTCCGGTTTCGGCATCTGGGCCGTTAAAGCGATATTCCGGGTAGCCATCCCATATTGAATCTGTTTCATCGGGCCGTACCGGCGGTTGAATCTCACCGGTAGTTGGTGTCGCACGGATAATCAAAGACTCTCCCGTCAACTCAAATGGATTATGCGTAGCACCTGCATGCATTCCGTTGATGTCTACATACAGCTGCTCTTCGTTGTTTATGGGCAAGTATGGTCCCCACAGATACCCAGTGTTCCACTTGTCAGAGTCCAGAGTGAGCCCGTTAAATTCATCGGAAAACGCAATTGAGTACTCCGAAAGGTCAGGTGTCGCTGCGGCTATGCCTGAGGACAGTACCAGTGGCACAAATAGTAGAGTTTTGCAGTTCATTTCGATTCAATCGTGGGAGGTGAGGCCAGCTACCGTCCGATAGGCGACTGACAATGCCAGTCGCGTTTTGGCCGCTTGCTTCTCAATTTGTTACGCATTCCGTTTAAAGCGTACGTTTTGCCAACAGCAACGATACGTGGTTCAGCTGGATCAACAGTTGTGCAGCGGAACGCTGTCTTCGCCCGTATGGTAGACAGGTTTATCTTAAGTTTCCAGTGCAACAGCCTACGATAAATCAACTGGGTACCCTGACCACATTATATGGGCTAGCTGTAATTCAAATCTGGCTTTTTAGCGAGCCAGCAGACCATGCAAAAGGATCATGGCTAACGTGATTATCGGTTTGGACAACGGTAGGCTTCGAGCCAATTGTGGCATCTACACAATGTCGATTGTTTCTCACTTCCTATTATTATCAATCTGCAATAAATCAACGCTCATTTTCGGTTACGCAGCTAACTCAGTGGACAAAAACCGGTGATGTTACTCAAAACGAGCAAATTGACAGGGAAAGCACCGATTGAAGGCACTTTTACCGCTGTATACTGCCGAAGCTCTCCAACATGGACTCTTTTTTGTACGTCCACTGCCGTACTGGATACCGAACCTGATCGAAATGCCCACTTTTAAGCGCCACCTCCCCCTATCACGCAGCCTGCTGTGTTTGTTGTTTATGTTGTCTCTGGTTGGCTACGCCAAACAGTCGCTGGCGGCTGACATTTCGCTGGTGGTCGGCACGACTGATTCCGGTGAATATGGCTGGCGTTGGGGTAGCAGTAATAATCGGGATGTGGTGACGGCATCGTTTGCCGACACCGGGTCTGACCTTACCTTGTCGGCGACCGGGTACGATGTTGATACGAATCAAGAGGTGGCGGTCAGGCTCAATGGTGACATCATCGGGCATCTGTCCCGGGGTACCAACAACGGTCTGAACGACGGCGACACGTTTACCATTACCGCTGATCAACAACTTGCCAGCAATACGATTACCTTCGAGCAGACTATTGTCAGCGGCTACATCTGGGGTGTCACCGGTGTGGGTTTACAGGAGCTGGCCGCAATTACGCCCGACATTACGCTCGCACCTGGCACCACCGACACCACAGAATATGGCTGGCGCTGGGGTACCAACAATCATCGCGATATAATCACGGCAAGCTTTGCTGACACTGGCGCAGACATAACACTACTCGCCACCGGCTACGATATTGATACCAGCAAAGAAGTCATCGTTAAGCTCAACGGCGATACGCTCGGTTTCCTGTCCAGAGGCACCAACAACGGGCTCAATGCCGGTGATGCTTTTACCATCACTGCAGAGCAGCAACTGCCACAAAACGAGATTACGTTTGAACAAAACATTGTCAGTGGTTACATCTGGGGAGTGACAGATGTCGGCTTGCAAGAGCAGGTAGCGGCACCAGATCTCACGTTAACACCCGGCAACACCAACAGTACTGAGTTCGGTTGGCAGTGGGGTTCAAATGATCACCGCGATGTCGTGACAGCTGCGTTTGCAAATACCGGTGGCGATATCGTGTTGACTGCCACAGGTTATGATGTTGATTCCAATCAAGAAGTCATCGTCAAACTCAACGGCGACGTGATTGGTTATTTATCAAAGGGCGGCAACAATAGCCTGACAGGCGGCGATAGTTTTACTATCACCGCTGATCAGCAGCTTGCAGACAACATAGTCACGTTCGAGCAGAACCTGATCAGTGGTTATATTTGGGGTGTGACCAATATTGGTCTCGAAGAACAGGCTGTATCTCCTGTTATTGAGTTAAGCCTTGGCGTCACTGACACAACCGAGTATGGCTGGCGCTGGGGTACCAACAATCACCGCGACGTCGTCACCACCACATTCTCAGGAATCGATGAAGACATCTACCTGTCGGTGACCGGTTACGACGTTGATCAAAATGACGAAGTTGTCGTAAAACTCAATGGTAACGTCATTGGTTATCTCTCAGTAGGCCCATCCAACAATTCACTGAACACCGGAGACCGCTTTTTAATTCCTGCGGCCAATCTCTTGTCCGACAATACCATTACCTTTGAACAGAATCGTGTCAGTGGTTTTATTTGGGGTGTCAAAGACATCACTATTTTTAAGCCTGTCCCCGATCTGTCAACGTACCGGCTGGTCTTTGAAGAAGAATTTACCGGCTCGGCACTAGACCCTGATGTGTGGAAAACCGGTTTGCTCTGGGGGCCTTATCTCCCTATTAACAATGAAAAGCAGCTGTACGTTGATACACTCGGCATGCATGACGGGTTTTCCCATAATCCGTTCACGTTCACCGGTGAAAGCCTGATCATTACCGCCAGCCCCACATCCAACGCGCTACAGCCACCGCCACGGCCGGATGAAAACGACGTGATCTGGGACAATTATAACGAGTACCGTTACAACGGACCTGTGACGATACAAAATGAAGACGGTAGCACCACCACACAACCAGGCTATCAAGAGTCAGACGTTGAATATCTGTCTGGCATCATCACCTCGTATGACTCTTTTAAGATGACCCACGGCTACGTTGAGGCTCGTGCCAAGGTGCCGGCTGGCAGAGGTCTGTGGCCAGCCTTCTGGATGCTGACTTCACACTATATTGAAGACGTACCTGAAATTGACGTGATGGAGTTTTTGGGTCAGGACGTCGACATCATGTATCAAACCTACCACTACTTCGACATCCAGGATAACTGGCGAAAAATCTCTTCGCCGTCTTTTGTCACAAACCACGCCGACTGGACACAAGACTTCCATACGTTTGGTATGTCATGGTCACCGGAGGAGATAGTCTGGTATATAGACGGTATAGAGACGCACAGAATCAGTGACGACGACTACACCATTGCAGCACAAGCCATGTACCTGCTGGCTAACCTTGCCGTCGGTGGCGACTGGCCTGGTGATCCCGATGATCCATCAGACTTTCCGGCAGAGTTTGAAATTGATTATATTCGTGCCTACAAGAAAATCGTTGAGCCACTGAACTTGGCTGACGACTATAAGCTTGTGTTTAATGATGAATTTAACGGTGCTGCGCTCGATACCGAAAAATGGAATACCACCTACCTGTGGGGACCATACTTCAACATCAATAACGAAAAACAATACTACATAGACGCAAACGACACCGACAGCGACTTGCCCTACAGTCCGTTCAGTATTAATAACGGGGTACTGTCTATCACTGCCGATCTCGCATCCAACATGCCAGCAGGTGTGCCGCCAGCGTCGTTGCCGGCATCGGGCGACCCCATCTGGTCTGCTCATCCAGAGTTTCAACAAGGGCCCTACCCGTTTCCAGGAAGTACAACCACGCCCGAGTATACCTCTGGTGTCATCACTTCCTACGACACATTTAAGTTCACTCACGGGTATGCAGAAATACGCGCAAAGGCACCGGCTGTCGACGGGTTATGGCCTGCCTTCTGGTTATTGAATGCGTATTATATTGGTGATATTCCGGAGATAGACATTCTGGAAGGCCTGGGCGAAACACCCAACCTTATCTATCACACCTATCATTACTACAACAGCGAAGGTCAGCTGGTCAGTAATCAATTTACCAGCAACGTCGACAGTAGCGAATTTCACACCTACGGCGTTCATTGGCAGCACGGGAAAATCGTGTGGTATCTCGACGGTGTTCCGGTGCATACCTTTGAAGACGAAAAGGTCTCGTATCAGCTTATGTATGTGATAGCGAACCTTGCGGTGGAAGGCAATTTCAACAGCGCACCGGTCGACGACTCCAAGTTACCGGCCAGCTTTGATATTGATTACATACGGGTCTACCAGGAAAATCTGCCTGATTGATTATCTGATGTAACAGCCTGCACGGGTAGAACCAATCTGCTTGGTAAGCCCGTTTGTTCCGTGTTTTGCCCCGCGGTTCCAGTGGCTCTTTGCCAGTGGTCTAACGCCAGTGGTCAACACTAGGGGGCGACGTTTAGGGCGCGGCGTTAAATAACCACCTATGCTGAACGTTAACGCCTTTCACAACAAGGCTGCGATATCGCCTGGCTTGGTGTGCTCCAGCCGTTGGCTGGTGTTAGCTTAGCCGTGTATGTTATCGCTGAATCAGATATTCAGGTGACGCCATAATCAGAGACACACCGTCTCTGACACGCAAACTCAAACCCTCATCATCTGCCGGCAGCGCATTCATGTGTGACTGTAAAATACTTCTGAGTGCATCCGACATAAGCCCGCTCAACAATATCGTGTCGAGGTGATCAAGTAATGCAGAGGCGTCTACCTGGTCATCTGAATCAACGGACAATAATGCCTGTGCCCCAGAGTAATCCAGATACGAAGGATTCAGGTCTGATGTATTGGAGGTTCCGAGATAGTGGCGCTGTATTTGACTGTTGATTCGGGTGGTTGTCAGCAGCTGATTACTGTCGGTATAAATCTCAAATTCAGGTGCCACCCGATTACTGTCGGCAAACGCCGCACCCGATGGGCGGTGATCGGGGTGATAAAAATTAAATACCGACGGCGATCGCAACACAGCTTGCCCGGTCGCAAGATCAAGATTGGCTTTGGACGGCGAATAGGTGTTGTAGTCTTCGCGCTGCTCGTTGGACCTGCTGCCACGCGTGATATCAAACGCACGCCACAAATGCGATAACCTCAACACAGGCTCACGCAATTTACCAAAGTCGTTCGGTATTGCGTTTAGATCTGGCTCCTCGTTATCGAGTTCGCGTGCTTCGGGGTCTGTCAAAATTGCACGAACCACCGCCTGCAAATCACCACGCACACCCTCACCGTTGTCGTTAAAAGCCGCTGTTACGCGAGACACATACGCTGGTGACGGATTACTGGTAACCAGACGTTGTATCAGTTGTTTGCCGATAAACGGGCCGACATTACTGTGATTAAAAATGGAGTCCAGCGCAATCGCAAGGTCTTCTGTTGCGCTAATACCGGCAGGTGCCACAACGCCACCCAACAGCACCTTGGATGCTTTATCGTGAAAAGCCTCCATGGGTTCCATGGGATTAATAAGATCTTGGTTGGTAAACAGCCTTCTGTCCCAAACACCGGCATCTTTATAGTTCCAGCCGGTAAACACTCGCGCATAAGCCTCCACATGATCCTGTGTGTATGCGTTGGTATCAGTTGGTGTACCGTCTTCATTAAGTTCGTAGAGTCCAACCGAAAACAACTGCAGCACTTCACGGGCAAAGTTCTCGTCAGGTCGGGTAGAGCCATCGTCCGAGCCTTTACTGTTTTGCAGCATGCTCAGATAAATACCCATAACAGGACTTAACGTCACAGTCTCGAGCAGGTCGCGGTAGTTTCCGAAAGCCAGTTCCCGTAGCTGATCGTAGTAGTGCGTGACGCCGTACTGTGCATTGGACAACGTATACCCAACATCCGAAATCACGAATATCTGGCTCAATGCAAAAGCCACACGTTGTCGCAACTGATCATCACCATCCACCACATCTTTCCACCAGATCTCATGCCGCGGGTCACGCAAGCTGCCGTTGGAATAGTCGCTGACATAATCAAGGTGCGGTGGCCCTTGCAAACTGAATTGCCAGTTTAACCAACCGTCAACACCCAACTGTTGCACCTGAGCGATATCGCTGGCGCGTGTGCCAAACGTTGCCTGTGTCAGAAGTCTTGCAGCGGCTCTTGCAGAGACCGGGTTATTGTCTGGTGTCAGCACCCGCACCGCGATGGTCTTGGTATCGGTTTGGTCACTGTCGTCGGCTACGGTCAGTGCCAATTCATATTCGCCGGGTTCGGTATAGGTATGCGTTACCTCTGTGGTGTCACTGCCAACTACTGTGTCACTGCCATCACCGAAGTCCCAGCTGTATGACGTGATGTTTGTATCATCTGCAGAGCCATCGCCCGACGCGACAATCGTCAAAGGTGCCAACCCGGCAACCGATGCACCGAACCCGTCAACAGCTACGTTGGCAACCGGTGGTTGGTCTCCAATAGCTGTGACGTTAATCACTTCTGATGTTGTTTGACTGTTGGTGTCGGTCACGGTCAGCGTAAATACATAATTGCCTTCGGTTTCCAGCAACTGCGTTTGTGTGCGCGCGGCTGGACCTGATGCGATAGCCACACCGTCGAGTAACCACTCGTAATTCACTATGCCGTTATCGTCGTTTGATGCCGAGGCATCAAGCGCCACGGTGAACGGTACGCGACCCGAGAAGTCGGTATCCGCAATGACAATCACCGGCGGAAAATCCACTTCTGGTTCGGGTTCAAAGTCCTGCTCTACCATATCGAACAACGACCGGCTCCAGCTGGAGACACCGGCAGCGTTACGGGCACGCACCCGCCATGCATGATCAACAAACACCGGTAAATTCACTGTGGTGGTGTATGAGCAGAACGTTGTACAGATATCGGCGGCCGGCAATCCATTGGAGAAGGTCAGCCCTTTGGTTTCGTTATCAAAAAAGTGAAAGTCGTAAGAGTCGGCATAGGCGACCGGCGCCCAGATAAAGGTGGCCTCCAGGCCTTGGCGCAATTTGGCATCGACAGCCGGTGAGGTGTTGATCGGCACCGCGGGTTTGCTCACGTTGACCTGAATGTCCAGCGATGTGCTGGTCACTTGCCCCGTGTCATCCATCACCGTCAGGCTGGTTCGATAAACACCGGGATCTGTGTAATCGGTAGAAGCCGACACACCCTCAGCCGTATCGCCGTTACCAAAGCGCCAACTGTAGACATTGATAAAGCCGTCATCGATAGAGGCAGACGCATCAAAGAGCACGGCAAGCGGCGCATCACCGCTCAGCGGATCGGCCGAAATCAGCGGAACCGGTTCATCATTAAAGGGCTGAGCAGCTGCGCGGGACGCTCGAATGGGTAACGAGACAAAACCGGACAGAGAGGCTGTTCCGGGTGCACCGCTTTTTACGGCTACCGCGTAATTTTCGAGCGCTCTTGCAGCACTGGCCGGTATGTCGCCCTGCCCGGTGGCGTAACGTGCCGCAAGCTCAAGCGATGCCAAACGGTCACTGAGCTGGCTGGCGACCAATAGACTCGCTGCACTCTGGTTGCCGTAAGCGGCTTCAAAATCTGTTTTGTCAATCGGCACAAAACTGCTTGCACTCGCCAACGGCGACAGCAGGCAAAGAATCAGTGCGCTCATCAGTGACGAGCTGGGCAACCAATAGTGATTACGGAGGTGGTTCACAAAAAACTCAACGGCAACAAAAACAGCAGATAGAACGATACGCCTGCATGATACCGCCGTTGTTAGCGTGTTACACAGTTATATTTTGATCATTAACAACACATCAGATACGCACAATTATCGGGCATTGATCATTGCCTGGCCAGACGACAAATTGTCTCAAATGCCTGGTCAATCGTGCGCGCTTCAAGGTCAAAATGACCCGCCGTAAAACGAATGACCAACCGGCCATCGTGGGAGGTTTGTGTCAGGTAAATAGTGCCATCATCATTGATGGCGTTTACCAGCGCTAGATTCACGTCATCAGACGCGCTCTCGTCTGTCGGGATATAACGAAACGTAAATAACGACAGTATTGGTGATGTCACCACTTCAAAGTCAGGCTCTGCATCCAGACGGTTGGCCAATTGTGCCGACCAGTCGACATGATTACGAATGCGTTCGCGCAAACCATCGAGGCCATAAGCCCTCATCAGAAACCACAACTTCAACGCCCGGAACCGTCGTCCCAGCTGCACACCCCACTCGCTAAAGTTGATGATGCCGTCCTTGCCGTAGGTTTTGAGATACTCGGGCTGAATTGCCAGTGTTTTTACCAAGACAGACGGGTCTTTTATAAAGTGCGCTGAGCATTCCATAGGCGCACCGAGCCATTTGTGCGGGTTCAGCACGATACTGTCAGCGTCTTCAATGCCTGCCCACAAGTGACGGTATTCGGGACAGATCATCGCCGATCCTGCCCACGCAGCATCCACGTGCGTGTATAGGCCTTCTTCTTTGGCGATGCGGCAAATTGCGGCCACATCATCAGTTGCACCAATTGAGGTTCCGCCCACACAGATCACCACACCGGCCGGTTGCAACCCTGCTTCGCGGTCTGCATGAATAGCCTTTCGCAGGGCATCCGCATCCATCGCAAAGTTGCCGTCGTTATGCGTCGGAATTTTAACGAGGTTATTCTGGCCAAGCCCTGCCACCCACATCGCTTTATCAATAGAGCTGTGCGTGCGGCTGGAGGCATACACCCTTAGCGGCGCCATACCAAACAACCCGTCGGTGTTACCGGTGAACCCGAGTGTTGTTTCACGCATGGTCAATATCGCGCACAGCGTGGCGCTCGATGCCGTGTCTTGCAGCACGCCCTGAAAATCTGACGGTAATCCGGTTGCCTGTCTGAGCCAGTCAACCATTCTGACTTCAAGCTCAGTGGCGGCAGGTGATGTTTGCCACAGCATGCACTGTGCGCCAATACTGGTGGCCAACACTTCAGCAACCACCGCAGCCGGTGCTGCATTACTCGGAAAATAGGCAAAAAAGCCAGGATGCTGCCAATGGGTCATGCCTGGCGGAATGATGGTTTCAAAATCGCTGAAAATAGTGTCCATCGACTCTGGCGTGTCGGGAGGACTTGGGTGTATCTGATTCAGTATGTCGCCGGGCGCTACCTGAGAACGTACCGGATACTGCTCAACGGTTCTGCGATATTCAGCCGACCACTGCGCCGCCTTCTGCATCCAGTGTTCAAAGTCTTCGCTCTTCATAGTCGGCGTCTCTCCGCGTTTTATTGTTTGGCTGCGGAAAGTCGTTGATGACCTTGGGCCACGGCGTGCTTGACTTGCTCTGGTGCGGTACCACCAATGTGGTTGCGGCTCGCCACCGACCCTTCAAGGGTTAGAATATCAAACACATCTGCAGTGATCAGTGGGCTGAACTGCTGTAATTCATCGAGTGTAAAATCAGCAAGGTCACGCTGTTGCTCAACACCCGCCCCGACCGCTTTACCCACAATTTCATGCGCATCACGAAACGGCACGCCTTTGACCACCAGGTAATCCGCCAAATCTGTTGCTGTGGCAAACCCTTTTTTGGCTGCGGAAATCAGGCTTTCGCGCTTGAACTCGATGGCGGGCACCATATCGGCAAATGCTCGCAAACTGCCGAGTAAGGTGTCTATCGTATCGAACAGTGGCTCTTTGTCTTCTTGGTTATCTTTGTTATAGGTGAGCGGTTGCCCCTTCATTAACATCAGCAGTGACATCAGATGACCTGTCACCCGGCCCGACTTACCGCGAATCAGCTCGGGAACATCCGGGTTTTTCTTTTGCGGCATGATAGACGACCCGGTACAGAAGCGATCGGGTAGTGCAATAAAATCAAATTGTGCCGACGACCACAGCACCAGCTCTTCGGAGATACGCGACAGGTGCATTATGGTGGTCGCTGCGAACGCACAAAACTCAATCACAAAATCACGATCACTGACAGCATCCAGAGAGTTCAGGCAAACGCCGTCAAAGCCAAGCGTTGATGCGGTCATTTCCCGATCAATCGGATACGTGGTGCCGGCCAGTGCGGCTGCCCCAAGCGGCGACTGATTCATGCGGCGCGCGCAATCTTGCAGTCGTGACAAATCACGCATGGCCATTTCGAACCACGCCATCACATGGTGTCCGGCGGTTACCGGCTGCGCAGTTTGTAAATGGGTAAACCCCGGCATAATGGTGTCGGTGTTGCGAGAGGCAAGGTCGAGGTAACCGGTGGCGAGTCTGATCAGTTCTTGCTCAACTTCGGTGCACGCATCACGCAGGTAGAGACGGATATCGGTGGCGACCTGATCATTCCGTGACCGACCCGTGTGCAGCCGTTTGCCGGCATCGCCAATTTTGGCGGTCAGCGCAGCTTCTATGTTCATGTGTACATCTTCAAGCCCGACAGACCATTCGAACTCGCCCGACTCTATCTCGGCTTTTATCGCAGCCAGCCCGGTTTGAATATCAGTCAGATCTTGTGCAGACAACACACCGATTTTTTGCAACATAGCCGCATGCGCCAACGACCCGGCAATATCTTGTGCATACATGCGTTGGTCAAAGCCAACGGATGCGGTAAAGGCCTCGACGAAGGCGTCGGTGTCTTCGCTAAATCGGCCACCCCAGAGTTTTGATTGAGTCACGCTTATTGCCCGTCAGTTAAACACGTATAATAACAGCTTGATTCGCACGTAAACCATTCTCAACCATGGCCAATATCATCCGCATTGCTACCCGACAGAGCCCATTGGCACTGTGGCAGGCCAACGCTGTAAAAGACCGACTGGAGGCGCTACACCAAAATCTGGAAGTCACGTTGGTGCCAATGACCACCAAAGGTGATCAGCTGCTCGACAGTCCATTGGCTCGCATTGGCGGTAAGGGCTTGTTTATCAAAGAACTTGAAGTTGCCATGCTCGAAGACCGGGCTGACATTGCGGTGCATTCCATGAAAGATGTGCCAGCCGCCATGCCTGACGGTTTTTCTCTCGGGCCCATCCTGTCACGCGAGAGCCCGTACGACGCGTTTGTGTCTAACCGCTTTGCACATCTCAATGACTTACCCAATGACGCGGTGGTGGGCACGTGTTCATTACGCCGCGGCTCTCAGATTCTGAAACACAAACCGTCTGTGACCATTCATAACCTGCGGGGCAATGTCAATACCCGCCTGGCCAAACTCGACGCCGGTGAATTTGATGCGATTATTCTTGCTGAGTCCGGGTTGGAACGACTGGGCTTCGGAGACCGGGTTCGACATGCCATAGACCGGACGATCAGCCTGCCAGCCGTTGGTCAGGGCGCCATTGGTATTGAGTTGCGTGCCAATGACACCGCGGTGGCCGAATGGGTACAACCGCTCGCCTGCGAAATAACCACGATGGCTGTTCTCACAGAACGCGCCATGAACCGAACGCTCAATGGCGGTTGTCAGGCACCCATCGCGGGATACGCCACCATTGATCAGCAGCAGATCACACTCACTGGCAGAGTTCTGACCCCGGATGGCAAAACGCTGCTTGAAGAGAGCGGGCAATCGGCGCTGAATCCAACGGACGCCGTAACGCTCGGACACACCATCGGACAACAGTTGCTCGATAAAGGGGCAGACGCCATTTTGTCTGAGCTGGGCATTCAAACAGACAACACGTAGCAAGCATTCACGGGCCAGGCAACGATTAACCATGGATACCGCAATTAAGGACACAGCCTACACTACCCGCTCAACGCCGCCACTACCGGGGCTGACTGTTCTGGTCACACGCCCGCCCCATCAACGCCAGTCACTGGTGTCACTGCTACAAACAGCGGGAGCTCGCCCGGTTTGTCTAAGCTGTGTCGGTATCAAACCAATGCCAATCACTGAATCGAGACGTAGCATGGCACTCAATTCAGCGTGTATCATTTTCACAAGTGTTAACGCCGTGACGTGTTTTTTTGCCGATACTGGCACCCCTCTGGCAGCACCAACGCACGTGCTTGCCGTCGGTCCAGCCACTGCCGAAGCACTCGAACGGTACGGCTGGAAAGTCACTGAAGCACCCGAAACGCCCTACAACTCCGAGTCACTACTGAAAAAACCGTTGTTTCACAAGGACAATTTACAATCTGTTTCAATCATTTCTGGTGCAAATGGACGTGGATACATGCAAAAAAACCTCAAAAACAGGGGCTTTGAGGTTGATTTATATGAGGTCTACTCAAGATTCCGGCCCAAGATACCCGCGCGTAGGCGCGTATCCGTTTTTTTGAAGCCACGACCTGATATCATTACTATTACTAGCAACGAGACTCTCGAGAATCTGGTCACTATTGCAGGGAAATCTTTTCTCCAACAACTCTTGGATACACCGCTGGTCGTGACCAGCGACAGATGCGCACAACTGGCAACATCGGTGGGCTTCAGATCCTCGGTTCTGGTCACACAGACCATGGGTGATGTTGGAATACTCGAGATGGTTCAACATTGGAACGACTCCTACAGGCGTAATTCACTATGAGCGATAAAACACCCAGTTCCGGCAAAAACCCCGGTAAGCGGGACCACAAGCCAGCACTCAGCAGTGCCTCTGCTGATGACAAAACAACCCGACCCACCGAGTCTAAAGTAGCATCGGCCGTCGCCAAAGAGACCAAGACAACCGTCAGGCACCAGGAAGAAAAGAAAAGCGGTGGCTGGATAGCACCGGTGGCGCTGTTGTTCGGCCTGGTCGGAACCGGGTTCTCGGCGTACCTGTACTCCCAGCTAAAGTCTCTTGGTAATTCCACCTCTACCATGCTCTCGTCACAGGCAGAGCTCATTGAGAGCAAGGCGTCAGAGCAGTCTTCATCACTGACAGAGACCACAGAGACACTTACCTCTGCTATCGACACCAAAGCCAGCGAGATCAACGAAGCGGTTGAGGCCCAAGCTGCCGAGCTGGACAGCAAGACGCAGGCACTGCAAGAAGAACTCGGTGCCACCGCAACCACGATTCGTGAAGAGGTCGAAGGCAGCAAAACCGAAATTGCGACTACAACAGCTTCAGCGGTTCAGGAACTCACCTCTAAAACCGAACTTGAGATCAATAATATCTCTACCTCGTTTAATACAGGTCTGGCCCTGCTACGAGAGAAAACTGCCGAACGACTCGATTCACTCGACGTAAAAATGGGTGATCTCGATGAGTCAGTAAAAACCACCAATGAAATTGCCACACGCGGGCAACGCGACTGGGTATTGGCTGAGGTCAGTTACCTGCTGCGAACCGGCGTTCACCGCGTAAAGCTTGCCGGTGATGTTAAAGCCGGTGTCATTGCGTTGGAGTCTGCCAGTGACCGGTTACACACCCTCGGCGATATCGACTACCTCCCCGTTCGCGAACAGATCGCTGAAGAAGTCTCGGCACTTCGCCAGGTGGGTCCTCCTGATATCGAAGGTCTTATCTTCAAGCTGCAAACCATGAGTAAGCGTGCCGACAGCCTGCCGCTACCCGGCACCCTTCAGGCAGAGGCTGAAGCTGAAGCCGCCAGCGACGTTGATCCGGCCAGTGCCGGTGTTGCATTGGGCAAGTCACTGCTTGAGCGATTTAAAGGTACGGTGAAAATTGTACCGGCCAATGGCGACTCATCAGGCAACACCACCAGCAACAAACGACAGGCACAACCTACCAAAGAACAGCTGAGCACCAGCGAAAGCTTGCGTCTGCATTTGGAAGCAGCCCGACTCTCTGCCCTAAGACACGACGCAGATACGTTCACCAATCACATGGATAACGCCATTGGTTATTCATCAGAAATGTTCGACCAGGACAGTGATCAGGTGAAAACCTTTGTAAGTGACCTGACCGAGCTGCGCAACACCAGCATCGTGCCACAAATCGCATCACTCGGATCTTCTCTGTCACTGTTTAATAAAATCGACTCAAAGCGAGGCACCAACTGATGTTAACCCTGATTATTGCCGTCCTTCTGATCGTCGGTGCCATATCGTTTTTCTATTTCAGTTATAACGAAGGCGAAACCATTACCTATGACTGGCTTGGCCAGACCGGTGAGCTTCCGCTTGCATGGATGCCCTACCTGATTGTTTATCTCATTCTGGGGTTACTGGCTATTTGGCTGATCCTGAAGCTCTTCTCTATTCCAAGCCGCATCAGCAGAAGCGGCAAGGCACGTGGTGTTAAAAAGTCACGTGAATCACTGGACAGAGGACTACTGGAAATCCAAACCGGTGAATTTCAACGAGGTGAGAGTTCATTAACCAGTCATGTAGACGGCACCAAAGGTGATGCGGTGAAGTTTATTGCTGCTGCAAAAGCCGCTCACCAGCGTGGTGCGGGTGATCAAGCCGAACACTACCTGAAGAAAGCCAGCGATGCATCCAATGATGCCGGTGACGCTATTCGTGTTGCGCAGGCCGAGATGTTACTGGATCGCGGTAGCTTCGCTGATGCTGAAACCATACTGACATCGCTCAGTAAAAAAATGCCAAAAAACGCTCACGTGCTTGGGCTGTTGGCAACTGCACTGCAAGGAACCGGCAACAGTGCAAAGCTTGTTGATGTTGCCGGTGCCATGCGTTCAAGAGCCGGTGTTCCCGATGACAGAGTTGCACCACTGGAGCACAAGGCTTGGGTCTCAATGATTAACGACAGCTCTGCAGATGAGCTGACCAAAAACTGGGAATCACTGCCGGTCAATGCCAAACGTGATCAGACGGTAGCCGGTACCTATGCGAGCAAGCTAATCGCCATCAACGAACACGATAAAGCAGATACCGTGTTACAAAAAACCCTCAACGCGGGATGGAACGATGACCTTGCATTGCTTTACACCAAAGTAGATGCAACCAACAGCACCAAACAACTGGAAATCGCTGAAGGTTGGGCTGCCAAGCAACCCCACAATCAGGCGGCGGCAGTTATGGTGGGTACGTTGGCTGCCAAACGCCAGTTATGGGGCAAGTCTCGCGAGAGTTTGGTGAAAGCCGCAGAGAGTGGCGACCTGACAACCGGACTCTGTAATCAACTGGGTCATGTACTCGAAGCCATGGGTGACTCGGCAAAAGCACAAGACTGTTTCAAGAGTGCAGCGGCCATCAGCCTTGGCGAACCTGCAGTCGGTGTTCTGTCAGATATTACCAATCTCTCTAAAAATCTCGGCTAATCTTGCCGACAACAAACGGCTGTTATTCGAGTCGTTTCATAGCATAAAAAAAGGGCCGATTTTGTCGGCCTTTTTTTTTGCGTTTATTACGTATTATTGATTAATAACGTATGGTTGACCGGTCTGGCTACAACAACGACAGGCTCTCCATCGCGCTGCGAATTCTTGTTTTGGTTTCCGTTGCTAACGGCACCACCGGTAACCGGCAACGTTCATCACAAAACCCCAACAACGATACCGCATACTTCACACCAGCCGGACTGGGTTCGGCAAACAGCGCCAGATGCAAAGGCATCAAGCGTTGTTGAATTGCCATTGCCGCAACAAAATCACCTGATAAACACGCTTGCTGCATTTCAGCGCACAATGCGGGTGCCACGTTTGCCGTTACCGAAATACAACCTCTGCCACCCGATGCATTATAGGCGACGGCTGTGCCGTCTTCACCCGATAACCACGAGAAGGGTTTGTTAATGACCAGCTGCTCCTGC
>CALDUO010000249.1 GCA_937923745.1 uncultured Granulosicoccaceae bacterium | reverse complement strand
CCCATCCGCTGACGGACATCACGTAGTTTTGATGATACCCGAAGCTCACTGTTCGACCCTTTTCTGAGGGTTTTTAGCGCCAGCATCAGTTGTTCTTCGGATCGTTTGAGTTCGTTGATTTCGAGGAAGTAGCTGGCAAGGCTCTCGTGGCTGCTGGCTCGTTGTCCCAGTTTTTCCTGGATGTTTGCAAGTTCTCGCCAGGCGCGATAGTTGGGGGTGGTGACTGAGCGCTGGTATTGGGTCAGCAGACTCAATGCTTCATTGAGTTCACGTTGTGCAACGAGGTGTTCGGTGTAGGCACCCATGACCGCGTAACTGGCCGGGTACACATCAAGCAGTTGTCGGTAGATGCCCGATGCTTTTTGAGGATTGTTTAATCCGTTTTCTATCGTCGCTTCGAGCAGCCTCAGATACAGGTTGTCGCCGTTTCGTGCGAGTGCAGGTTGCAGGTAGTCTTTCGCGCGTTGGTACTGCCTTGATCTGACACTGAGTAGCGCCAGCGCATAACCTCTGGCATCAACTGCTGATCGACCTGCGTCGGTGTCATCGGAGGGTAGTTGCCGAGATGCGTATTCACGTCTGAGCCTTGCATCATCATTGGCGGTGAGTACATTGAGCCTGGCTTGATTAATCGCGAAGTCGAGTTGTTCCTGGCGACTGCTATGGGGTCTTCGGCCAGACAATGTGGTGGTTCTTACCCGGTTTCGGTCAAGCGATGCCGCGCGGCTTTTGGCTTCCGCTATTCGGTTGCTGTCGAGTGGGTGTGTACGCAGATATTCGATTTGGTTGCTGGAGGTATTGATGCTGTTACGCCGCCGCATAATTTCGAAGGTGTCGGCAATGGCTGCCGGATCAAACCCGGCATCTGACAGTACCTGAATACCGATTCGGTCAGCTTCGTATTCGTGTAGCCTGGTGTAATTCACAGCCGATTGCTGACTGATGGCAAGACCGGCTGCCAATGCTGCCTGACCGGCGGTAGGGCTGGTTGAGCTAATAATGATCGCAGCAAGTATTGCAGCTGCGGTCGAGAGTCTGTTTTTTCCCAGTGTGGCGACGGCTCTTGCGTGATGGCGTTGCGTGACATGTGCAATTTCATGTGCGACGACGCCCGCCAGTTGTTCTTCTTTTTCCATGGCCAGGATCAGACCGGCATTGATACCGATGTGCCCACCGGGAATGGCAAAAGCGTTGATGGCGAGATCTTCGAGTACGAAGAAGTTAAATTCTGACGAAGCACTGGTGGCGGCGTTTGCCACCAGCCGACTGCCGAGCGTGTGCACATATTCGTTGATTTCCCGATCCTGAACCAACGGCAGTCGTGCGCGAATCTGCCGCATATATTGCTGACCGATGTAACGTTCCTGCTCGGGCGATAACGCTTGATCGGCCGGTTCGCCCATTTGCGGCAGATCTTCAGATGGCAGGCCAGAACCCAATGACGGCACGGTTTGCTGTTGGGCGTGCGCTGCTGTGCTGATGCCAAGGCCGGCCACCCCTAACGTTGTCACCAGCAGGATACCCAGCGATACACTCAGGCAGGCCATCAGCAGCACCGACACGCTTCGGCGTGAGGTGAGTCGGCGACATGACGCGAGGGCTGTCAGGATGAAATGCATGGTAAGGTCAGGTTAGCGTTCAGAACTGAGTAAGACTGGTGCAAACCCAGAGAGTTCGTGGCGCTGGGTTGGCAGTTTGGTGCACAGTCTGACGGGGTTGCTGAACATGGAAAACGGGCATCGTGTTGAGTGTTCAAAGAAAATGCTTGGTTTGTGCCAATCTAACACGTCATAAGTGTTGTGAACAAAGGGTTCTCTGCACTGCAATGAGCCTGTGAACTGGTTCACCACCGGGTTTCAGGCGATGGGTAGGTGCCTAACCGGGCAGCGCAATCAACTAAAAAAGAGTGGTCTTGCCGGGTGATTATTTTTAGCGAATCGTTATAATAATCGGTTCTCGTGAAGGCAGACACAATCGGCATCATCGAGAATGTATATACGTACCGGTCACGGACTCTTCCTATTCGCACAGCCTGAATATCGAGAGGCCCGGCAGTCGCACCCCGAATACGGTCACGAAAGGCGGGCACCACCCTCCGCATTACGAGCAATCGGTCCAGAGCACGACTCCCTTACGTACGAAGTACGTTGGTACTCCTTATATAGGGTGCATTGTCAGTGATACCGATTTTTAGTACGGGTTTAGGGCTTCAGCGCTGCCAGCGCCCGAAGTGCCTTTGGGTCTCAGCGATAATCAACCCCCACGGCGGCGGTTGGTATCAATTAGGGGAAAAGTAGTGGAATTATCTGGTGGAGACATACTGATCGAGTCCTTAAAGGAAGAGGACGTTGAATTTATTTTTGGGTATCCTGGTGGCGCGGTACTGCACATTTACGATGCGCTGTATTCGCAAAATTCGGTCAAACACATTTTGGTTCGTCACGAGCAGGGTGCAACCCACGCCGCTGACGGATACGCACGTGCGACCGGCAAGCCCGGCGTCGTGCTGGTCACCTCCGGACCCGGTGCGACCAATGCAGTAACCGGCATCGCGACGGCGTTCATGGACTCCATCCCCATGGTCATTATTACCGGTCAGGTGCAAAGCCGTTTTATCGGTAGTGATGCGTTCCAGGAAGTCGATTGCGTCGGCATCACCCGTCCCTGTGTGAAGCACAACTTTCTGGTCGACTCCCTCGAGAACATGGCCAGCACGATTCGTAAGGCGTTTTATGTGGCGACCACCGGTCGGCCCGGGCCTGTGGTTGTCGATATTCCCAAAGACTTCACCACGCCGGGGGTCACCACACGCTTTGACTACCCGAAAGAGGTCAAAATGCGGTCGTATAACCCGGCCACCAGCGGGCACCCCGGTCAGATCCGCAAAGCCGTCGATCTCATTTTGTCTGCCCGGCGCCCCATGATTTATTCAGGTGGCGGCTCGGTGCTGGGTAACGCTGCCAGTTCGCTGACCAAATTTGCCAAATTGCTGAACTATCCGGTCACGCAAACACTGATGGGACTGGGTGCTTTTCCGGGCACTGATGAACAGAACGTGGGCATGCTCGGCATGCACGGCACCTATGAGGCCAACATGGCCATGCACGAGTGTGATGTGCTCATTGCCATTGGTGCCCGATTTGATGATCGTGTTACCGGTGAAATCGACCGCTTCTGCCCGCACGCCAAAATTGTCCACATTGATGTCGACCCGGCCTCCATCTCCAAAAACGTCGTCGTCGATGTGCCGATTGTGGGTGATGTGAGTAAGGTGCTTGATGTCATGAATAGCATGATTGAAGAGACTGACAAACGCGCCAACCCCACAGACCTCAACGAATGGTGGAGCCAAATCAAACGCTGGGCGTCAACCGATTGTTTAGCCTACGAAGCCAGCGATTCGGTCATCAAGCCCCAGTATGTCGTGGAAGAACTCTGGAAAGCCACCAAGGGCGATGCCTACATTACGTCAGATGTGGGGCAGCACCAGATGTGGGCGGCGCAGTATTATCCGTTTGATAAACCCAGACGCTGGATCAACTCCGGTGGGCTTGGCACGATGGGCTTTGGGTTACCGTCTGCATTGGGCGTGCAATTGGCGTTTCCCGATGAAATTGTCGCCTGTATCACCGGTGAAGCGAGCATCCAGATGTGTATTCAGGAGTTGTCTACCTGCATGCAATACGGTTTGCCCGTCAAAATTATCAATTTGAACAACCGGTATATGGGGATGGTTCGACAGTGGCAGGAGTTTTCGTATGAGAAGCGTTACTCGCACTCTTACATGGATGCGCTGCCTGATTTTGTAAAGCTCACAGAAAGTTATGGGCATGTGGGTATGCAGATCGATAAGCCCGGCGATGTCACCGGCGCGCTCGAAGAAGCATTCGCAATGAAAGACCGGTTGGTATTCATGGACTTCATCACAGATCAGTCCGAGAACGTGTACCCGATGATCGAAGCGGGCAAGGGGCACCATGAGATGCGCCTGCATCCGGCACAAGGTCGGGAGCTGGCATAATGAGACACGTTATTTCGGTTTTACTCGAAAACGAATCCGGTGCGCTGTCACGGGTTGCGGGCTTGTTCAGTGCGCGCGGGTATAACATAGAGTCGCTCACCGTGGCACCAACCAACGACCCAACGCTGTCGCGACTCACTGTTGTCACCTCCGGCACGGAACGTGTGGTCGAGCAGATCATCAAACAGTTAAACAAGCTCGTCGATGTAGTGCGTCTGACCGATCTCACCGAAACGCAATATATCGAGCGTGAGATCATGCTGATCAAAGTGCGCGCGGTCGAAGGTTTGCGTGAAGAGCTCAAGCGTTTGTCGGATATTTTTAAGTCTCGAATCATCGATGTGACTGACTCCAGCTACATCATTGAAATGACCGGGGACGCAACCAAACTCAATGCGTTTATGCACGCGGTGGGGGAAGAGCAGATCATTGAGGTGGTGCGCTCGGGAGCCACCGGCATAGCGCGTGGTGAAAAAAGCCTGAAAGTCGGCTAGCGCGGCTGGCCCAATGGCAAGGGCTCTGGCAAGGACTCTGGCAAGAGCTTTGGTAAGAGCAGAGGCTCGAGTAAGGGCTCTGGCTCGGGCCGATCACCTGGCCACACAATCGTATCCACTGAGCGGGGCTGGCTCTGTATGATGTGCAGAGTCCGTCACACCAATACGGGCATCAGAACTGAGCGGGCAAGGTGACGATATGGATTCAGGGGCAAGTAAAAAGCTAAAAAAGAGAGGGCGCGGTATCTACCTGCTGCCCAATCTGTTCACGTCTGCGGCTTTGCTGGCCGGCTTTTACGCCATCATTACCGCGCACCGTGGTGACTACGAATCTTCTGCCATCGCCATTTTGGTTGCGCTAATACTCGACGGCTTTGACGGCCGTGTTGCCCGAATGACCAACACGACCAGTGCTTTTGGCGCTGAATACGACAGCATGTCCGATATGGTGTCGTTTGGTGTGGCACCCGCTTTTCTGATGTACACATGGTCACTGTCGGCACTCAGCACGGCCAGTTATGGTCATTTGGGCTGGGTTGTGGCCTTTTTCTACACGGTGTGTTGCGGCCTCCGGCTTGCCCGTTTTAACGTCCAGGTGGGTGTTGCCGACAAACGTTTTTTTCAGGGGCTTGCCTGTCCGTCTGCGGCGTCTATCATGGCGTTGCTGGTGTGGGTGCTGACTGACCT
>CALDUO010000248.1 GCA_937923745.1 uncultured Granulosicoccaceae bacterium | reverse complement strand
GTAAATGCTGTTCGTACACTACGGTTTGCAGTCAGGGTCCAACGAGAACGAGATGCACTGGCTTCCCTGAGCGCAGAGCAGCTGCGAGATATCGGCGTTCATCCGTCGCACGCAGCCAACGAGAGCAGCCGGGCACTGTATGATTTGCCACGCTCGCGTGATAGAGATTGTTGAGTGACGGGATGCGTTTTGATGAGATTCAGCTCAGTCGATACGCCTGAACAGTCGCCCACATAAACGGTAGATGATCCACAGAAATAACAGTGGGAATACGATCGTTTGCAGTATGAACACCACAATTAGCGCAATAGCATTTTCGCTGACAGACTCCGCGGCCAGACGATAGTCTTCCAGACGCTGATTCAGGTCAATCTGGTTTTTGGCGACGTTCACCACGGCTTTGGCACGGTCGATAAAGCTGGGCGTTGCCTGGTCAGTATCGTTTTGGGTATCAGTGGCAACTGCCTCAGTTGTCGCTGCATTGATATCACCGATATCTGACTGGGCGGCAGAAAGACCGGACGACGCTTCAGTGTACTGCTGTGACAGAAAATTCTGGTACGCCCATTCGTTACCCAATGCCACCAGTGGCATCGCAAACCGGAGTAACAACACGATAACAAACACCTGAGACAAAATACGTGATAGCGGCACCGCTTGCTGTACCGATAACAGATTGGAACGGCCCGGTAACCATTTTAGTGCTATCAGCAGCGCACCACACAACACCAGTAACACGGAAAACCCATACCAGCCACTGACTAAAAGCAGTACCTTTTGTACACCCAGTGCACTCGATGCCAGTAACATAATCCACGAGAAGCGCTCGACCAGATCATTGATGGGATCCAGAATCTCACCCGGTGAGAGATTAACCCCGACACCTGCCGGTGCTATGGAAAACTCAGTGCCTTGCGCCACAGAGATAACACCATTTAATCCACGTGCCAACGCGAACCCCAAAAGTGCGCGTTTAAAGGCGGCATCTACAGATTCAACACCCGCAGTGTCGAGTACATCAACGACACCCAACAACACAAGGCCAATTATCAGACCGGTAAACCACCATTGCCGCTGGAACAGTCTCACGTCTCTACTC
This sequence comes from uncultured Granulosicoccaceae bacterium, assembly GCA_937923745.1. Classification (GTDB taxonomy): domain Bacteria; phylum Pseudomonadota; class Gammaproteobacteria; order Granulosicoccales; family Granulosicoccaceae; genus CALDUO01. The sequence goes on along the minus strand of CALDUO010000248.1, from coordinate 9,066 downwards.
CCGGGCAACAGACCCCGTCAGGAAGACAGTAGTGACGGATGAACCTCAAGGCGTCCAACCGTCTCACCTCTTGAATTAAGGATGTCAGGGGTAAAATACGGTGACAACGCCTCTTGCTGCTCAGCGTTCAGCACGCCAAGGCGCGAGAGCACACCGCCGAGCGCAACTTCAGAACCACGCCGCGCACCGTCATCAATTTTAATCGCAACCCCTAATCCGGCACCCGGGATCACTGCGCAGAAGTAACCCTCCGCCCCTGTTTTTACCAGCACGTCCTTTCCGGTCACCGAGATCAGCGCTGTACACAGACGATTTTTACCGGCAATCATGTAGGGGTGTTTCGCAACAGCGGTGGCGATGCGATCCATAGCCTCTGCCCGGGATTCACTCAGACCTGTGGGGTTCGCAAACCGGGCAAACGCATGGGCCATCTGCTGTAACGATAACGCTAGTGTTGGAATACCACAGCCGTCATAACCCCAGGGGAGCTGCGCCGTGTCGATACCAATCAGTTCTTTGATCACCGTCATCCAGCGCTGTTGGGCGGGATGATCATAGAGATGATAATCAGTGATATCGTCATCAAGGTAACGGCATATCGTCAGTAACCCGGTGTGTTTACCCGAACAGTTATGGTGTGCATGCTGAATGGGCCTGCCAGCACTGACCAGCGCATCCCGTAAATCAGGCTCCGTAGGATATTCCGCGCCACACGCCAGGTCATCGTCACCACAGTTGATATCAGCAAGCCAGGCGCTGGCGGCATCGACATGAATATCTTCACCATTGTGCGACGCACACGCAAACGACAGACGCTCTTCGTTGAGTTTATAAAAATCGGCGGCACCACTTTCAACCAGTGGGATAGCCTGCAAAAATTTAATGGATGAACGCGGAAACGCAGGACGGCCAATGTCGCCTGCCGCGTACACGACGTTGCCCTGAAAATCGACGACAGCCACAGCACCGCGGTGCTGACTTTCCACCGCATTACCTCGCCACGCATTGACCAGCACAGGATTCATGCCTGGCGCTACACTGCTCACGGCGCGATACCGGTTGCCTTGCGCAGCTTTGCCATTAACCGACCTGAATGCACCCGTGCTTTTTCAGCACCGGCGTCAAGGATGCCGTTAATTTTGGCTGGATCTGCCATCAACTCGTTATACCGCTCACGTGGCTCTGCAAGAATTGCGTTGATATGTTCAAACACTTGCTGCTTCGCATCACCCCAACCAATGCCGTCAGCATAGGCGGTCTTCATGGCTGCAGCTTCTTCATCATTGGCGAACGCCCGATAGATTTCAAACAGCGTATTGCCGTCAACCTCTTTAGGTTCACCGGGTTCGAGCGAGTTGGTTTTGATTTTCATGATGGACTTGCGCAGCTTTTTTTCGGTTTCAAACAACGGAATCACATTGTTGTAACTCTTGCTCATCTTGCGTCCATCGAGCCCGGACAGTATTGCTGTGCGTTCTTCCACAACCACTTCGGGTATGACCAACAGCTCGCCGTAGTGATGATTAAAGCGCTGCGCAATGTCTCGTGCCATTTCCAGATGCTGTATTTGGTCGCGCCCTACCGGTACTTTGTTTGCACCAAACATCAGAATGTCTGCCGACATTAAAATAGGATAACTGTACAGACCCATACTGATCCCCTTGTCCGGATCAGCTGCTTCTGCTTCTACATTTTCCTGCACCACAGCCTTATAGGCATGCGCCCGGTTCATCAAACCCTTGGCGGTCATACAGGTGAGCATCCAGGTGAGTTCGGGAATTTCGGGAATATCAGATTGCCGATAGAATGTCACACGCTCAGGGTCCAGGCCCATGGCAAGCCACGTGGCCGCTATTTCCAGACGCGACTGCCGAACCAGTTGCGCATCGGCAGTTTTGATCAGCGCATGATAGTCAGCCAGAAAGTAGAAGCTCTCGTTCGACTCATCAAAGCTTGCTTCGATCGCGGGCCGAATCGCACCCACATAGTTGCCAAGGTGCGGCGTGCCGCTGGTGGTAATACCGGTCAGGTAAACCTGTTTTTTCATGCTGTTAAACCTGCTGAATTCATACACTGTCAACCGACGGTGGCACTGCCAATCGCCAGTGGCGTACGTGGTGACAGCGATGGGTGTTGGTGAATACCTGTGACTGTATCGGGGCGACTGCCGGTTGTCTGTGCAGATGACCGACCGGTGCGCCTGTGACGGGATTGCCGGATTAAAACCGACAAGGTCCGGTGATACAACAACGCGCCACTCTGGCCGCGTAGTGTACCACCGGTGCAGAATCAGCTAGCGCTGTTCTGTGCTCGTACGACGGCCGCTTCGATCATGGCGCGGGCTTTATCACTGTCACCCCAGCCATTGATTTTGACCCATTTGCCAGGCTCGAGATCTTTATAGTGCTCAAAGAAGTGCTGAATCTGTTCCAGCGTGATCTGCGGCAAATCAGTGTAGTTTTTGACGTTGTCATAACGACGCGTAATTTTGGCCGAAGGTACCGCAATGACCTTCTCGTCTTCACCGCCATCATCTTCCATCATCAACACACCCACCGGTCGGCAGTTGATCACGCCACCGGGCACAATAGCGCGCGTGTTGCAGACCAGCACATCGATGGGGTCACCATCGTCTGACAACGTATGAGGTACAAACCCGTAATTACCGGGATAACGCATTGGGGTGTACAGAAACCGGTCGACGTGCAGCGTCCCGGATTCCTTGTCCAGTTCATATTTAATGGGCTCGCCGCCCACGGGTACTTCGATAATCACGTTAATGTCATCAGGTACCTGATGGCCGGATGATAGGGCATCAATTCGCACAATGGAGTCCTGCAGTAGAGTTGAGAGTAATACGGCTTAAGTGTGTAGCCGACGGCGCTCAGGCGTTGTGATCGGGTACATCGGCCAGCACCTCACCGAGGTAACCGATGTACGCGAACAGCGCGCGATGCGCGTCAGCGTTGTTTTGTTTGAGGAGCAAGGATTCTGCCGTAAATCGTTTGACCTGGTCGTCGTGGTCTGCCAGAAGGGCTTTCAGCAGCTGAGTATCAGCCTCTGTCGGGTCGAGATTGTAACGCTTTTTCTTGTTGTCGAGCAGTTGCAGCACGTTAAAGTGCCGCTGCTTGGTGGTTTCCATTGCATTGTAAGCTTGCCAGGTGGCGGCAGCAGCTTCGCGCTGGGCGGGGTTCAGCAGAGTGCCGGTTGTGTTATCCACCGATGAACGACATTTCCACCTTGGGCCGAATCACAGACACCTGGCTGCGGGTTTCGGAGTATCGGTCTTCACGTACTGACCAAATGGCGCGGATTTTCTCGCGCAACGCCTCGTCCGACGACTTGGCCGGGTCTTCGTCGCGAAGCAGCGCACGCAAGTCGTGGCCGTCAGTGGCAAACAGGCAGGTATAGAGACCACCTATGGCCGAGAGTCTTGCCCGGCTACAGTCGCCACAAAACGGTTGGGATACGGACGAGATAATGCCAATTTCGCCACCGCCATCTTTGTATTGCCACCGCTTGGCAACTTCGCCACGGTAGTTGGCCTCGACAGGTTCAATGGGCAGCTCGGCGTTAATGAGTTCGGCTATTTGGCTCACCGTGAGCACGTGCGACAGGTCCCACGCGTTTACATTGCCGACATCCATGAACTCGATAAACCGCAAAATCTGGCCGGTTCCGTGGAAAAAACGCGCCATCGGCAAAACGCTGTGATCGTTAAGCCCTTTTTTGACCACCATGTTGATTTTAATGGCATCAAACGACACAGCAGCTGCCGCCTCAATGCCATCGAGTACAGTCTGTACCGACACGCCTACATCATTGACCTTCATAAAGGTCTCGTCGTCCATCGCATCAAGACTGACATTCACGCGTTTCAAACCAGCGTCTTTCAGAGACCGCGCACGTTTGAGCGTCATCAATGATGCATTGGTCGTCAGGCTGACATCACGAATACCCTCGACGGCAGCGACTTTCTCGATGAGATGCTCAAGGTCGGTTCTGACCAAAGGTTCGCCACCGGTGAGCCGGATTTTGGTCACACCCTGTTCGGCGAAGGCCTTGACCACACGCTCGATCTCTTCAAAACTCAAGAGCTCTTTGCGCGGCAGGAACTTGTATTGCTTGTCGAACACGTCTTTCGGCATGCAGTAGACGCAGCGAAAGTTGCACCGGTCAGTCACCGACACGCGCAGATCATGTATGGGTCGGGACAGACGGTCGGTTAATGTGGGTGTTTGTGTGGACATCGGTTTATTGTAGCGCCTGAACGGGCCGTTCAGCCACCACCGCGTCGAAAATATAACTCGAACTGTTCACGAAACTTCAGGTAATCGGTGTCGTCGAGGTCTTGGTAATCAAACCGTACTTCGCAATACGGAATGGCCACCAGCGCGATACGGCGCACCAGCTCCTCACCCAGTGAGATCACCACACGTCCGGCGGCAACGGTTGCAACCACCTCGTGGTTAGCCGATGTGTAATCATAGCCTTGGAGTGCGCGCGGCAAGATGCGGTAGAAATCAGCGTGAGTGACCGCCATTTCACGCATGTACTGTCGTTCGGTTGGATTCACTAGCCGCCCGCCACGGGTGGCCAAATGGCGAGCACGTCGCCTGGCTTCAACGCGCCGGATTGATCACGGTCTTCAGTACAGATAAACACGCCATTCAACAGAACCAAATGTGCCAACTCACGCGGCACCTTGTACTGGTCGATGAGTTGGTTCAGTGTGGTGTCGTCGGGTATATCGATATCGACCGCATTGGCACTGGCCCCCGATGGCAGGAGGTCGGTTAGTGTTGCGTACAGCTTAAACGTTATTTTCATGCACTCAGCCGATGGGATTGCGCCTGCGCAGTTGCGAGGTACGCGTCCATCACACGGGTTGGATCCTGAAGCAGTCGCGTTTTCCATTCGCCGAGGCTCGCACCGGTCTGAATCAGACCTCGCATGGCACCGACGTGTTGGGTCATGCCAAGGCTACTGGCACCCACCAGCTTATCGCCTTCAAACTGCAGATTAATGTATTTGAAGTTGTCCTGATCACAGAGTTCCGACTCTTCACCACCGGGCACGCCCATCCACATACCAAATGAGGTGGAAATCAAACCCACCGTGTCGAGGATGTTCATATTAACTGTGCCGTTACGGGCGGTTTTATGACCGTTGACCATACTGTAGGCTGCGGTTTTACCGTGCTCCACGGCGGTAGGCTGGATGGCCTGCACCTGATATTCGCCGGTTGAGAAGTCGCGACCTTCGGCGACATCACCCGCCGCGTACACACCCTCGGCGCTGGTTTGCTGGTAGTCGTCAACCACAACACCGCTGCGGACTTCAATACCCGAGCCTTCCAAAAATGCGGTATTGGAGCGAACGCCGGTGGCACAGATGACGAGGTCGGCGTTGAGAGATTCGCCATTGTCGAGCGTGACTGACAGTGAGTCGCCCTCGCTTTGTGCGATGCTGTTGACTTTGGTTGAGGTGAGCACGTTAATGCCTTCTTTGATACACCAGTCTTTGATCATGGTGCCCATCACCTCGTTCGTCATGCGCGAGACCATGCGGTTTTCCATTTCAACCACGGTCAGGTTGACCTTACGTGCTGCCAGCGCTTCGAGAATGATGCAACCGATAAACCCTGCACCCATCAGTACCACGCGAGATCCGGCAGCCGCACGATCAATGATTCGGTGAGCATCGGCCAGTGTCCAGCAATTGTAGACACCCGGCAAATCAATGCCTGCTATTGGCGGTTTTACCGGAGTTGCGCCGCAAGCGAGCAACAGCCGGTCATACGATGTCGTGCTGCCATCCATGAGCGCGACCGTTTTGGCTGCAGGGTCAACGGACGAGACCCGCTGCTGCTGATAGTCGATACCAAGCGATGCGTAATGGTCGTTTGTTTTTCGTAAATAAGTGCCGTCTTCCTCGATGTTGCCCACCAGAAAATACGGAATAGCCATGCGCGAGTAAGGCGGTTTGCCCTCGGCACCGTAGAGTGTGACCGAAGCACCGGGATCAAGCTTTTTGATGTGCTCGGCGGCGACAACGCCAGCAGGACCTGCACCTATGATGATGTGTTGCATGAAAACTCCGGGCCTTGTTAGTAGGAGGTATGACCTAACGCACGACACGACCCGGGGCTGTTGAGGTGCCCAAGGTCTGTACCTGAGCGAGTGATGACAGAGCGTATGACTGAACCGTGAGCGTCGTACCGATTAGGGGTACGACGCTGTATGGCGCCTGGTAGTCAGCGGCTGTTATTACGCCGAAATACCAAAACGCTCTTTGGTTTCAGCGGTAATGGTGCCGTCAGGTGCCCAGCCACGTAGCTGATAGTACTCGGGCAGCATGGTGTCGAGCTCGCTGACGCGGCCTTCCGCCGGACCCACATTAGCACCCTCTGTCAGCAGACGTTTTGGCAGTGTGTCGTCAGCGCCGACCAGGCCGGCTCTCATATTGAAGTCGCGCTCCATGTTCCAGATACGCTCACCGACTTCCATCATGCGCTCGGTCGACCAATCGCCGTTACAGGCTGCATCAACCTGTGGTGCAATGTCGTCCATGGTCCAAGCAAACGTGGTAAATACACACAAACCGGCAGAATCAACCGCCGCCGTGGCATCCTGAAATGCTTTTACCAGCGCAGGCTTACCGGCTGACTCCAGCGGATCGGTTTTTTCGGGGATACCGAGTATTTCTGAGGCAACGGTGTAACCACGCAAGTGACACGCGCCCCGGTTGGATGTGGCATACGCCAGACCCATGCCCTGAATACCACGCGGATCGTAGGCCGGAAATTCCTGCCCCTTCACCACCATCGCAAGATCGGGGTGGCCATATTTTTCGCACAAACGCTTGGAGCCTAGCCCCAGGTCACGGCCAAAGCCTTCACCTTTTGCAGTAACCTCAGCCGCCCAACACAGCGCTTCGGCAGAACCGAACTCAAGCTTGACGCCACCGGTGTGAGAGTCGTTGATGGCGCCGATTTTATACAGCTCCATCGCAGCTGCTAACGTTGAACCGAAAGAGATGGGGTCCATGCCGTCTTCGTTACACAGGAAGTTGGCGTAGGTCAGTGCATCAATGTCATCAATGCCGGTATCAGGACCAAGTGCCCACGCGGCCTCATATTCGAGTCCCCCGGAATTGATCCAGTATTCGGGTTTGTCTTTTACCGAAAAGTGCGTGCGATCGATGGTTGAGATACGGCCACAGGCAATGGTGCACGAGAAACACGCGCCATTCGTGGTGAGGTTGGGTTTGCCATCGCTCTTGCGGGGCTCGTGCATTTTTTCGCCAGACACATCGGCTGCACCCTCAAAGCGGGTTTCGCTCATGTTGCGTGTTGGCAGTGCGCCTACTTCGTTGATCACGTTCATCAGAACCTGGGTGCCGTAAGTGGGCAAGCCCTGACCGGTGACAGCGTTATCGGCAAGCACTTTTTTACCGGCTTTAACAGTCTCGGCGAACTTCGCGGGATCAGCGATATTGCCAACACCCAACGTGCCGCGCACACACACGGCTTTCAGATTTTTGGACGCCATAACGGTGCCGACGCCAGAGCGTCCGGCTGCACGGTGCAGGTCGTTGACGACTGCCGCATACAGACACCCTTCTTCGGCTGACCGGCCGATACAGGCGATGCGCATTTGCGGATCCTGATGTTTTGCATGCAGCTCTTTGTCGGCTTCCCAAACTGACTTGCCCCAGAGGTCGTCGGCAGGATGCAGGTGTGCATCACCGTCAACAATGTGCAGATACACCGGCGTTGCTGCCTTGCCTTCAAAAATAACCATGTCCCAACCGGCCATTTTCATCTCGGCACCAATGAAGCCACCTGAGTTGGAGCAGGCAATAGCGTTGGTGAGCGGGCTTTTACAAATGACCGAGTAACGACCGCCGGTTGAGGCGCTGGTACCGGTCAGTGGCCCTGTGGCCATAATGAGTTTGTTGTCGGGGCTCAGCGCATCGACGGTAGGGTCTATCTCTTCGATAAGGTATTTGCTAGCCAGACCCCGTTGTCCAAGGTAGTCGTTGGCCCACTGCATGTTCAGTGGCTCTTCGGTGCAGGTACCCTCGGTGAGGTTTACGCGTAATACTTTTTGTGTCCAGGCCATGTCAGTTCCCCCTACGCGCCAGCGTTGTCTGTTTTGGCAGCCCAGGCGCGCATGCGCTCAAGACCCGTGGCATTGGCATCCACGTAAGTGATGGCGCCGGTGGGGCACTCCTCGGCACACTGCGGATCGCCGCCGCACAGATCACATTTAACGACCTTACCGGTGCTGCTGTTGTAATTGATGGTGCCGAACGGGCACGCGATGGTACAGACCTTACAGCCAACACACACGTCTTCCAGCACATCTTTCGAGCCGTTGACCGGATTCAGCACAATGGCGTCTACCGGGCAGGCCTGCATGCACCACGCTTCGTCGCACTGGGTGCAGGTATAAGGTACAAAACGCCCCTCGTCATGGAAGCTGAATACCTTAATACGGGACTTGGCGGGGTTAAACATGCCCTCGTTCTCAAGAGAGCAGGCAGATTCGCACTGTAAGCAGCCCGTGCATTTGCCCGGGTCGATGTGCAAGGATTTTTGCATGACATTCCTCCAACGGATGTTATGTGGCAGCCTGCCCCGAAGTGGCGAACCGTCAGACCGGAAGACAAACTTCCCGTGTGCGTTCCGGGCTCATACACAGGCCCCGGTAACGCGCTCTGAAGACTCAAGCAGACAGCTGTACGCATTTGTTATTTTTACACGCCCGAAGTTACCACAAATTAACGCCACAGGTCGATACAGAGACAAGAATTGCTGCGCGTTGTTTCACACGGAGACTAATCAGCAGAGTCGAGAGGCGTGTGCGACGTGACATCGAGCCTTTCGGGCAAACGAATATGCCGCACAGATTATTGCTGCCACGGTTATTACTGTCAGGGCCATTGGTATCAGAACCCTCTTAAATTTCTGAAATGGCCATTAATCGATTTTATGAATGGTGAGGGTGACTGGCATCCTGTTTGATGTAACCGTCGTTTGTGCGTGGGTGCAGCTCTAAT
>CALDUO010000247.1 GCA_937923745.1 uncultured Granulosicoccaceae bacterium | reverse complement strand
TTTGATTCGGTAACGCGGGTGATGGTGAATTCGGTGCCCGTTCGGATACCGTCGGCGCTGGCAGCGCAGCCTTTGCAGCCATGCCCTTGGTTCCATTTCCTGAAGTTGTGGCTCGTCGGAGTTCAGTGCGAGGCGTGACTACGCGGCCACGTATCAGTGTTTGCGGAATCACCAACATATCACCCGGCACCAGAGCCGCAGTTGGGATTTTTTGATTGTACGTCGCTATAGTCGATCCGTTGTCAGACGAACCGGTCTGTCTTGCTGCAATACTGCGAAACGTGTCTCCTGCCTCAACGATATATAACCTGTCGCCTGCATCACCAATACCGGTCTGTTGTGAGTGAGCTTTCTGTGCACCTGACCCATCGCGATCGATATGTCGTTCCTCAGTGCCACCGATTGTGCTGTGGCGACTCTTGACTGCTTGCCAACGAACCGGGGCTACAACGGATTCGCTATCGGTGACATCGAGTGCATAACTTGACGGTGATCCCACCGGAACGCACATTACACACAGGTACAGCACTCTACGTAATGACATATCAGGAACCACCTATAATATATTCAATGGAAGGCTTGGTTTTTTTCACTACCCGTTTTATGGTTTTCGGCGGTGCTGCCACTTTGGGCTTCGGTATCGGTTTATTCAGTAATTGCGCGACTCCCATTGGTGATTTATCCAGCAAAGACTCATCTTCCGGATTACGAAGCATGGCGGTGAGTTTGCCGATCTGTTGTGCCAATGTAATCTTTTTGGCGTTATCGGGCGATGTTTTTACTGTGATGGTCGTAAAAGAACGTTTACCACCCAGCGCTGTTTTATCGACGCGTGTCTGGACACCGGTTGCGATCACCAGTAAGTTCTGGATTAACGGAAATATCTGCTGCTCACCGCGTTCACCTGACGTCAACAGTAAATCGATTCGGTCTCCCGGTTGTAGAAATCCGGAGATTGAATTGATTTCATCAACCCTTACCGTCATAGCTCTAAGACCCGTGGGCACCTTGCCAGAGAAGGTTGGAGACAACCCGCCTTCGAGATGTGCCCATAACATGGGCCTCCCCTCATCGACACCAAACGACAAGCGTTGGCCAATGGCATTTTCATAGTTATGACCGGCCACAGAGCCCGTGTCTGCAAATCGTTTGGGTATCTCGCGTATGGAAAGATCAGCGGATCGAACAATCTCGCCTTCACGCATGGCTCTTTTCGGTACGACCACCTCTACCATTGCCTCTTCCTGTTCCAGTTGCCCACGATAAAAATTAACGCGCCCCTCAATGTAACTACGGGAAAAATAGACCGAGACACCTGCCACCACTAGAGACAGAAAAAAAACAATAACCGTCGAACGTTTCAGCGGTGCCGTCGCATTTGGCTCTGCGCCACCGACATGATTAATCGTCTTACTCATCCCTGTCTCTCCCCACGCCTTTACGGCAACGACAACAACCACGACGTGGTTGAATGAAACCCACGAATACTGTCCATCACCAGACCAACAATAGAATCATCGAGTCCAGGCAATGGCAAAAACAACGCGACGGTTACCAGCAAGGTGGTAACGACATACTCCACCAGCGTCATGGCCTCACCTCGTTATGGGTCCTGTTAATAACAACCACTGACTCGCCCCGCACTTGACTGATACTGATTTCTGCCTGAGCACCTGCTTTTGCATACATTAAAATAGACGAAGGCAGTTTGTCCGAGCCGGTCGACAGCGCCCAACCGTTGCGCGGCATGACGTCTTGATAAAACCGGTAGTTGGACGAGACCGACGCCTGATTGGTCACAATCATTGTGGAAGCAGACTTCGGATCATTACGGGCACTGGTGTGCGAGACAGTCTGGCTACCCGACATCACCGGTATGTCAGCGATTGATCGCACCTTGGTTCGGGGTTTGGTCTGGCTGCCATCAATGTGATAACCCGACAGAAAACCTTCCACACCGTGATCAGAGGCTGGGCGCACTTGCAGAACAATGCTGTAGCCTCGTTCTAACCGTCCGATGGTACGCCACTGTCCTACCGAGTTTTCGACGTAACCGGGCGCCGCTTCGGACGTTGCCGACTGACTGACCGTCGTCGTGTTGTTGTCCTGCCACAGTTGTCGATAAAATTTCAGTACCTCATCAACACTCTGCGGTGACACAAAACGTTTCACTGCGATCGACATACCATTGTGAGTCAGGTTGGGAGACACCCACTGCGCGCTCGCATCAACAGGCAACCTAATGTCGTCGAGTTCAGATGCCATCGCAGACTGTACAGACCACAGAAAGCTACAACAAAAGCACACCACCGTTGCAACTGGGCGTACGCCTGTCAGTATTGCCTGAACGCAGAGGCTGCTCATGGCCGTTGCTCCGCATAACGATCCAGGGGCAACACAGTAGGGTCAACGTAGCCAAATGCGTGCTTGAGTCCCTTGAGTTCCCGTGTCACTGGCAGATAACCGAGGTTGGAGACCACGCGCCCGACACCGCTCAACAGTGTACCGGGCACGAATGATCGCGAACGATCAGCAGCCTGATCGACAAATGCGGAATCCCAACCATCGGCGACCAGCGCGGTATGTGCAGAGATGCAGCCAAAGTGAGTATTACCTTGCTGACCATCGCACGCCCCAATGCCATCAGATAACAACCAGTTTCGTTTGACGCTAATCTGTACCCCGGCATCCAGAAGCCCGTTTTTTTCAAATTCCCACTCCGTGCCGGACAAGTGGCCCAACGCAGTTGCTGCAGCATGTGTTGCATGTCCTATCGTGCCCGATAGTGGGCCTGAGTTAACATCAGGCGTGAAACTGACACCAGCGCCGTCTTCAAACGAGATGCCGATGACCGTATCATTGATACCGGCCTCGACAATACCGCTGTCGTTTTGCGCTGTCATTGCTTGCGGATTCGTATTCCACAGCGTATTTGCGCCGCCAGTGCCTATCTGGCCGCTGGTCAGTAACACCTCCGGGTCTTCAAAGAATCTGGCACGCACATCAGACGGTGGCGTCATCCCGGTATTGGCGGTCTGCTCCCACGCAGAATAACGGCTGGCTTGCACCACCGACTGTTTCAGGTCGATAAGATTACCCAGTGTGGGTATCATCAGAAATAACGGGACCATCACAATCGCCAGCACCACGCACTCAACAACAGCGCCCCCTTTCTGAACAGCACCATACTTAACAGTCATCAATGTCGTAGTCTCCTGGAATATCACCACACGACAAACGCAACTGCTCGGCGAGACTGGTGCCAATGTCGGTCTCTAGAGTGACGACCTTCAGTGCTGTCTCGAACTCGATTTGATAGGTGGATGAGCGCTCGTTTACAACCTGAACCAATAACTGCGCAAGCGCTTCCTCGCGTGCCTCCGGCGTTAATTCAGCGGTATCGCGTGCCACACCGATAGCTTCGATGATTCGTTTACGTTCTGCTGCATCTGTCTCTTCAAGCAGCGAGGCCTGCAACTGTTCAACGATGACACCTTGTTCGGCTTGGACACGTGCCACCTCTTCTTCGAATGCAATTTTTTCAGCGTCGAACGCAAACGCTACGTCTTTTTTGATCGCTTCGAATTCCCGTCGGACACGCTCGTAAACTGCCTTCGCTTCCGCTTCGGCCGCATCAATGTCAGGCTGTAGTGACACCAATCGATCCACGACCTGATCTGTTGCCTGCTCGAGCTGTATCACATCAGTGCCGCTGGTGACACCACCAGCATCTTTGACCCCTTTTGCGGCGCCCGACAACAATGATTGTGCCGCAGATGTTAAATGATCGCTTAAATCACCGAATACATCGTTGACGCTAATATCGGGTGGATCAATCGCTGTCGCATCAAAATAACGCTGATCAGCTGTCGATGGATCTGCATTAAACTCATTGGAGGCGTACACACCGGTGCTGTAGCTGTCCAGACGTTGTGAGGGTAAGACGCTGGCGTCACCGGTATGGGGTTGAGCGACATTGGTAGGTGCAATATCTCCCGCTGACGGCGATACGCCGCGTAACTGAAGTGCCAGTGCATGATCTGCTATCGGTGTGTCTATTAACCTGACATCCCAGTATGGGCTATAGCCGTTTGCATATTCGCTGATGGGTTGATTGTCGACCAGCAATGGTTTTTGAAAATACACCTCGGCGCTTGCAATAGCAGCTATTGCCTGCCCACCGCCTGAAGACGCTCCGGTCGGTTGTAATTCGAATAACGATCCAATACCCGTTTTTCCAGAGGTGGCTACCCCATCGAGCCCCCCTTCAACCTCAACTTTGAGCACCAGCCGAGGATCCTTGTCCTGATTACCGAGTTGGCTGAGATCACGAAACGCCCGAATGCCATGATAGGGGTTCGCCATTCGCACGCGACTCTGCGCACCTGATACTGGTGAACGTATGTTGTTATCTGACATATACTCTGCGGAACGATTCCAACGAAACCAGCGTTCGCACTCTTCTGTTACCTTATCAGTAGACTCATTTTTCGTATGCTTGCACGCTGTCTCAAGCGTACGGGCAGAGTCCTTGTTTGCAAACGCCTGCCCCCAACCGATGGGTATTTCTATGCGTTTGGTGCTTCGAAAGGGTCGCCAGATGCGCGCGTTGAGTGATAGGTTATCTTTCGCTTTCCATTCCCACTGAACGCCACCTTCTCCACCGGGCCCCGAGTCTTCGGTCATAACCAACCGTGTCTCGCCCTGTTTATGCATTTTAAAACGCACCAACGGTGTGACATAAAACCAGTGACTGAAAAACTCCCAATCGCGTTTTGCGCTGAATGGGTCTACCGAACGATTAATAATGTCGCTGCGAATCAACATTGCATCGACATCATCAGCTGCATACTGTTCAGTAAAGTCCCGCCATTGCGCGGTATTGTCGCCTCCCTGAATCACTGAATACCGAGTATCGCCACGAAAATCTGCGTCGTTTTGGGTGATGACCTTAGCAACAACCTCTGGCGTGACCGCAAACGTTGCCACATACATCGCCTCTTGCGCGTCCGACAAAACACCATTGAGCTCGTTGACAAAACCCGCCAACACATCAGTGACAGGCTGAATCAGTTTTTCGGCGGTTGCCATCACTGTCTGGAAGGCTTTGCTGGCAACATTGAGTACCGGAACCGCAGCAAGCACCGCCTGCATATTTTCGGCGGCTATTTTTCCATACAGTGACCATGAGCGTAGAGAGACAGCCTGGGCTATCGTTACCTGATTGGCCACCATGGCACGATTCGTATACGACTGAAAATTAAGCGCGCGAGTTTGCCACACAAGACCGCTGTACACAGCTGCATCTGCAGTATTCGTCACGCGTGTTTTAGTGGTAACGAGTTGCCCTGTATTAAACACCAACAATCCAGCCAGAATACCGAACATGATTAATGCAATGCCAAGTGGCATTGCCTGGCCGGCCTGACGTCGGCATGAGTGGCCACCGTATGACAAGCGTTTGATTGACAGGCTTTGTTGTAACAGACGCTGGGTGGGGTGACGGCAGATGCTTGTGTGAAACGATTGACTGACATTGCGAGGCATCGATTCATCGATGAAGGCGGGATCCGAGCACCGGCTATTACACGATGCCGTGCGGTTTTTCTGGTTTCTGGCCCCGGTTTTGACCCGGGTTTTGGCCCGTGTATTGATCTGGGTTTTGATCTGGGTTTTTAAGCTGTTGATACGCATTATAGCTCCACAATCCCTGTGCTCCTTGTGCCGGTATAACGCGCTTTTTTGTCGTCTCTACCGCACTGTATCCATACATCATGACGTTGAATTTTTGTCAATGGCGACCGGGCAGATCGCCCGGTCGTCATTGAGAATCACCCGATTGTTCGGGTGATGTCGCTACCAGATAGCGTTACTCTGGATAACATTACTCTGGATAACATTACTCTGGGTAGCATTACTCTGGGTAGCATTACTCTGGGTAGCACTTCTCTGGGTAGCATTGCTATGGCAACGATACCTTCCGTTACTTCTCGTATCCATCGAGCTTTCGGGCTTTGGCAGCTTCATTCAGAATTTCGCCACTCGCTGCGGTAGCAGCCCCCGCTGCTGCTGCACTGTCGCCACCACCCAGCACCGAAGCCAGACCGCCAAACGCTGCCCTGACAGAGTTACCAAAAAGGTTGATGGAGACGATTGACGCTAACGCGATCAATGCGACGATGATGATATATTCGGTCATTCCCTGACCTGTGATTCTTCCGTTGACCCGGCGCGTTGTGCGATTTTTCCCACCGGCTGTCACTGTGTTGTGCAGTTGTTTCGGTGGCTTTACCCCCGCTGATTTGCGCATTGTTGGGTGGGTTGATGGGTTAGATGTACATCCGTTTAGTTGTGTCATTGTTAGTTCCTTTAGTGTTGTGGTAAGTACGATAAAACATGTGTTACTGCATAACGATCTCCCGTTGTGTTAAACGCTAACCTGGTTCAATGAATCAATTCAATCATCAATTAAACGCTGCATTGATTTTTTTGAGAGCCGATCCACATCAGCCTCTCAACCATCATTAGTTTTGTTTAATTCCAGCATCTAATTCAGTAAAATGGTATTTGTAAATTATTAAGTAAAAACAGCTATTTATTACCGTCATGGTCGTACTCAAATCGAAGTTCCCTTGTTTTGACATTCAATTGTAAATTCTTGCCGACAAATAAAACCAGATCACAGGCCACGGCTAAACGGATGCTCGCTGATCACCTCAACGAGTCTAGCCACTAACATCAAATGGCTTTAAGGTCTCTCTTTGACGAAAAAAATCGTCGGGATGAACGGCTTCATGACTGGCATTTGGAAAGAACGTGTCCACACCAATGTAAACTTCTCGGTAGTCGGTAAGCTCTGCGTAGCGCCCATCGGGGTAGTCCTCACGTACCACCAGTGCCCGTTCCGGATCGTAAGTGTGCACAATGACTGCGCTATTGAGCCTGCAATGCCAGATTTCCACTTCGATACCACGCCATACAGCAACAGCGTCGAAGGTCGGTATAAACCCAATACACGGAACGGAGGTCAACAGACCTGACTGATGAATACCGGAAGTAACTGCAGGCGGCGCCGAGGCGTCATTCTCGACGACTGGAAGCTCTACGTAGCGTTTGAACTGTAATGATTCGAGCCATACCCGATCGTTGGTAAAGTTATGGATGAATGCGTTGACGGGCTGAGCGCTATCACCACGTAATTCAGTGACTCTTATGCCCTCTTTGCTCAACAGTATTCTGGACACGCTCTCCAGTGCACCATCTGGCGCAGAATACCGATGAATATTGGCGGTGTAAGCCGATGTCTGCTCTGGCGTGGATGATATTCGTACAACAGTTGCCTGCTCTCGCGCCACCGGGGGAGGCTCAACCGGCACAACAGTCGCGGGACTTGCGTGTATTGGCTCTGCCTGCACTACGCCTCCCACAAGTAAAGCACCAAGTATGGAGGCAACCACAGCAACCACTTCACAACTATGGCGCAAGCTGACAAGGAAAGACTCACGTCGCACACTGAAGAAGCGTAAAGCGACACGGGACATCACATACGGTCGAGAGCTGTGGCGCACGACGCTTTTGCGAGCGGGGTATGCGGGATAGAGGTGCGGGGCAGAAAAACGGTGATAACTCATAGACCAAATCCTTTTGGAAGCTTCGAGATGTCGCTAAGCTACACTAGGGACAGACTCACCGTCAAGCACTGCGCTCTGACATTATTGCTGCCACCGCCGACCTATCGATGTCATGCTCAGCCAGGCAGCGCTTGTAAAACGCAAAAATATTCGATACGCTGACGGTCTGAATTTCATGTGAAAGGATGCACATGCTAATCGCCAATCACTCTGATCGCTGCTGTCGTTCGCACAGCGGCCAACACATCACATGGCGCCCAAGACGTTACTCAATGGGCGACGTGCAACGTG
>CALDUO010000246.1 GCA_937923745.1 uncultured Granulosicoccaceae bacterium | reverse complement strand
TCCACCCAACAACTGCTCAACAACGAAATTGCATTGTTGGCCACCGCAGTGACCACGCCATTAATTTTGGGGCTTGGATTTTGGTTCGTTGGCACACCGGGTGACGAACGCACCTTGTTTGCCATTACCCTGCTCAGCATGCTGTACGCGGTGGGCACCACCATTAATTCACTGACCGCAGTCAGAACGTTACCACTACTGCTGTTATTGAATACCGGACAGGGCATCGTGTATTTCCTGACACTGTCTACCGAGACGGATATCGCACTAGCGGTCTCGTTATTGTCAACCGTGCTGTTGTTGATGCGATTCGCCACACGTAATTCGCTGTTTTTCAGGGAATCTACCCGCATGCGCCTGGAGCATACGGACCAAAACATACAGTTACTCAAAACCCAGCAAATTATAGAGAGCTCGCTGTCGAGTGCCGTCGAGGCTAACCGCTCACAAAGTCGTTTTCTGGCAGCAGCCAGTCATGATCTGCGACAACCGCTGCACGCGATGTCGCTCTTTATCGGCGTGATGAAATCAACCAAGCTTGATGATCATCAGGCGCAATTGCTGTCGCGCCTGGAAGACACCGCATCGCTACTCAGAAATCAGTTTAATGCCTTGCTCGATCTGTCAAAATTTGACGCTGATGGTGTTAACGTCAATCCGCAATTGGTGTCCATTGAGCAAGTTGTGCACTCAGTCAGCCAGACGCTGTCTACTGAAGCGAATGCCAAAGGTCTTGAGTATCACACCCAAGGGCCGGCACTGAGTATTCAGAGCGACCCGGTGTTACTCGACAGGCTACTGCGTAATCTGGTTTCCAACGCCATCAAATACACCGAAAAAGGCAGCGTCACGATCAGTTGGAAAAAAACAGACACCGGCCCACATATCCAAATCAGCGATTCCGGTATCGGTATCCATGAGGAGGAAATGGTGTCTATCTTTGATGAATTTTATCAGGTAGAAAACAAAGCCCGAAAGCGCGCCGATGGCAGCGGACTCGGCTTGGCCATCGTCAGCCGCATTGCCGAACTGATGAACATCACCATTGATATTCAGTCAACGCCGGGCGTAGGCACCACCTTCACGTTACAGCTACCCGAATCCATTGCCGCCGCTAATCAGCAGAGCGATACTTCAACAAAAACCAACGTCGACGGGAGCGACAATAACCCACAGCACATTCATATTGACCCAGAAAGCACAGCTGACAATCCCGACGATGCACCCGGTGTTAACCTAAAAAACCGGACGCTGCTTATTGCGGACGATGACGAATACATTCGCGAGGCACTCGATCATTACGTGCAGTCGCGAGGTGGGCAAACACTCCTTGTTGCAAACTACCAGGATGCAGCCGACCTGCTACGCGACTACACCCCTGACTTTGCGATGCTCGATGACATGTTGCAATCTGAATACTCCGGGCTCGATATCGCCCACCTCCTCACCGACCGACTACCCGCCGAACACATTGTGTTTATCACCGGCAATGAATCGAAAGACCGACTGGCGACCATTGAGTCGCACGGCTTTACCGTATTGAGGAAACCGCAAAGTGCAGCCCAGCTTGATACATTACTGGCGGCGCGATTCGACGGTTAACCCGCTCGTCAGTATTACCTCGCAGTGATTAACTCGCGGTGTTTGAATCATCGCCTACAGGGATAACGATCCGAGCGACAACTACGTGGTGGTCTGACTACGGATCTGTGTTTGGGCGACACGCCACCCGAAATCCGATAGCGTTGGTTTTGGTGTCGGCACTGGAGGCGCCGCGAGAGCTTGGTTTTACACTGATGACATGCGTATCAAATGCGCCGCCTCGCCGCACCCGCTGGCAGGCTTTAGCGTCTGTTGTATCACTCTGTTGCCACGAGGGCACCAATACGGCAGTGTCGTAACGAGCGTAACAGTCGTCTACCCATTCCCACACGTTACCACTCGTGTCGTACAAACCGAATCCGTTGGGCAACTTTTGTCCGACAGCATGAGATTGCAGTGTTTGTTCAATGGATGAATTACTGAACGTCCAGGCGTACTGCCCGGCCTTGTTTTGATCGTCTCCCCAGTACCAGTCAGTGGCCGTGCCACCACGCGCGGCATACTCCCATTCGGATTCTGTTGGCAACGTGCACTGCACCTGCTGGCCCTGATCACGATATTGCTGCCCAAGCCGACTGGCGTAAGCCTGCGCCTCTTGCCAGCTAACGTGTACCACAGGATGCGTTGGTGTCTGATGGGGCTCGCTTAATACCGGCACGTCGTCTGCTTGCAACTGTATGAACTGCCCCAACGTGATTTCGGTTGTGCTCATAAAAAAGTCATCTATTGCTACCCGCTTGGTCGGTGTCTCGTCACCACGTAACGAATAGCCGTCGCTCCCTTGCGTAAACTGACCCGCCGGAATGAGCACAAACGTTGGCAACTGTGGTGCCTCGGCGAGCGCGTTGATACGTAACAACTGTTCGGCCAGGGGTAGCTCGCCCGTCGGCGCCCGATCACCATCAGTCTCGGTCGATTCATGTTGTGACCAGACAGACCACAGGCCTGCCGCGGTTAACATCAACAACACACCAGCCGCAAAACCTGCCAGCACACCCGACGGTTTACGTACTGTTTGTTTACGTTCCGCGTTGATTGCCGCTGGTTTAATTGCAGGGGCATCGGTCAGACCACTGCCAAGCGTTGCACGATTAATTGGCCCACTGGCGCGGGCCGTCACGCGGTCGGCGTGCTCGGGCGATGTCATTACCTGCTTTAACACCGGTGAGCGCTGTATGTTGGTGGCGAACACCGGGCGTTGGTCTTTGGTGCCCATGGCTTGATCGATGTAGGTGTATAACAATGCCGGAGTCACCCGTCCGTCGGCATCGGCGCAGGCACCTTCAAGCCCTTGTATCAGCAACTGTGAAAACACGCCATGCTCGGCAGATTCCAGCGCCACTTGGGTACTGTCACTCGCCGCAAGGATAGTAACCCCACGCTCTATTTCAACTTCGGGAAGGTCGTCGAGTTGTGGTGCACCCATGGCACCGGCATGACAACAGTCGAGTATCACTACGGTTGATCGATAACGTCCGTTGTGTGCATGAATGCGCGCCATCAGCCAGTACATATCTATGCGACCGTCACTGACAACCAGTTGGCCATAATCACCACCACGGCTTAACGTGCCATGACCACTGAAGTAGATAACCACGAGCGATGCATCCGATGCCAACGCCGATTCAATTTCGGCTTCTATTAACGCTTTGGACGTACCGATGCTGTTACGGGTGCACAGACGCACCGACAATCCCGATTCGCTGTCGTCGTTCAATAACGCGGCGATAGCGGTTGCATCGTGCGTGGTCGCGGGTAAGGCATGAAATTCTGCCGCCGCATAATCTTCAACACCGATAATGACCGCACGCTGCTGCATATCAGACCGGTGCCTGTGCCAGGCCGACACCCATATCCTGCGGCAACGCACCGTTGGCAATGGACTGACGCGATGCGCCGGCGGTGATAAAGCTGCGTGCAACAGAGGCTGACCGCGGCAAACCCATCGCAGTTAACCGTTGCCAATGCAGTGCTGCAATACCGGCCACGTGTGGACAGGCAACGCTGGTACCACTTAACACCGAGACTGTGTGATCCAATCCGGCTGACGGGATATCCACACCGGGCGCTACAATATCGACCTGTGTATTTGAAAACGGCGCCACCGAGTGTCCGCCGCTGGCATCGCGTCCTACTGCACCAACAGCCATTACAGCAACCGATGACGCAGGACTTGCAGCACTAATACGGTAGGGGTTTGCGCCCTCTGCATCACTCTCGTTACCCGCAGCAGCAATGACCAACGGTGATGCCTTACCCTGAACCGGTACAGTAATATGCTGTAGTAACGTATCAAACAATCGGACATTCTCCAGATAAATGGCCAACAACTCACTGGCAGCTTTGGGCCTTGGATAACGTTGAACAAGACTCTCCAACTGACCGGCATGATCATACCCGAGTGACAGTGAGATCACGTTGGCACCCTCACGGTGTGCCCACGCAACCGCTTCAATTAATGCATCGGTACCGGCACCACTGCCGATGACCTTACCCATCAGTGCGCGTGTTACACCGGAGGCAACCCCTGATTGATAACGGACACCACCGCTCTCCCACGGACGACCCAATAGCGTTGCAGCACAATGGGTTCCGTGACCTACGGTGTCTTTATCGGTTTCTTGTGTGAAATTACGTTGCTCGATAGTGAGCGCAGGGTCGGCAAAGGTGGGGTGGCTGGCATCAATACCGGTATCGAGTAGCGCGACCGTCACGCCTTCACCGGTAAACGGGCTGTTGCCAACACCCAGCGCATCGAGACCCCAGCTGGTTTGCAGATCCATAGCTGAGTACACAGGGGCTGAGTACGCATGGGCTGAGTACGCAGGGGCTGAGTACGCATGGGCCGAGTACGCATGGGTTGAGTCAGCACGGGTTGAGTCCGCAGGGGTTGATACTGCGGCCGGTGGCACACTGTTGATTAACTGAAGCGGCAGTACACGCGCAACACCCAGTGTGCTCGGATCTTGTTGCAGACCTATAGCGGCGGACTCTGATAAGTCGTCGCTCGCAATCATCAGGTCCGGCGGCGCATCAGAGTACGCCACGCTCTCGCCACGGGTGCGTAATTGAGCCGCGCGACGCTCTGCGTTCCTGTCTTGCAGTACAACGTACCGATTCTGCTTCAAACCGTCATACATCCCAAAGCCATCAGTGCCTTATTGTCACCAATACCTTAGCATAGCGGGGCGCTTAAAAGCTGCACCCAAACAAGCGCCACTTGCCCGGTTAGAGTCAGTCCAGTCATCAGAACCAAACAACGAAAGAGGCGCAACAAGACACAAATCGATCAACACTTTATAGTCAGGCGGTACCCTTGACACCGTTGGCTATGCGATAATCGGGCTATGACGTCGCCATTTTTTACGATCGAAGAAGCTCGCAAACGAGCCCGCCGCCGCATGCCACGCATCATATTCGATTATATCGACGGTGCCGCTGGTGATGAGCGTACTGCCCAACGCAACAGCGAGACACTGGATAACATCCTGCTGTCCCCCCGTGTGCTGGTCAACGTTCATGAGCGAACCCTCAAGAAGTCAGTATTGGGTAACACCTGGAACCTGCCTTTCGGTATTGCACCGATGGGCATGTGTAACCTGACGTGGCCACACGCCGACACCATGCTCGCCAAAGCAGCGGCCCACTATAATATACCGGTCGCACTATCGACGATGGCATCCAGCACCATCGAAGACACCCGTGATCGTGCAGGCAACAACGCCTGGTTCCAGATTTATGTGGGTTCTTCCGAAGAGCTTGCTTATGGCTTGATTGACCGCGCATCAGCGTGCGGATACGACACACTGATCTTTACCGTTGATGTTCCGCAGGTTGCACCCAGACCCCGCGATCAACAAAACGGCTTTAAGGCACCGCTCAAAATTGGTCCCAAACAATTTATTGATTTTGCCACTCACCCTGAATGGTCTATCCGTTCGTTGCTGGCAGGTGTACCGGAGCTTGCCAACACTCAGCTCTATGGCGACAAGGCCTTTGTACGCGATGACAGCCGCGGCAAAGTTGACTGGGCCTTTCTCGACCGACTTCGACAACACTGGAACGGAAAGCTGCTGGTAAAAGGTGTGCTGAATCCGTCAGATGCGGCGCGCATAAAAGATGCAGGCGCAGACGGCCTGTACATTTCCAATCACGGTGGGCGGCAACTGAACAGTGCGCCGGCTTCGGTGAGTCAGTTGCCGCTGATTCGACAGGCGGTCGGACCCGACTATCCGTTATTGCTCGACAGTGGTGTTCGTAATGGCGAGGGTATTATTAAAGCGTTGGCACTGGGTGCAGACTTTGTCATGCTCGGCAGACCGTTTCTGTATGGCATTGCTGCCGCTGGTCAGTCCGGTATGAATAACGTAGTCGATTTACTCAGCGAACAAATCGATACAGCCATGGCGCAGCTGGGTGTCACTGAAGTCGAAGCAATTACAGCCGATATTTTGCTCGAAAACGCCAATCGCCTGTAATTCACTATCACCGAGAGTGGTCGTCTCACCAAGCGTCACTTTTGCCAGAGCATCACCAGAGCATCAACAGAGCAATCGATCATTGCGCGCAGCAGAGTGACAACAACGGTGCAGACAGCAAGGCCGAACAACTTTGCTCAAAAACCCGGTTCGCTGCACGCGCTTTTGGCACACGGGTTGAGCTCAATCGGGCAAACATTCCGATAAAGTATCCCGATAAAGTTTCACGGGCAAGCTTCCCTATAAAGCATCACGGGCAAGTGGTATGACCCTGCCCGGCCAGACGAACGCTTCATAAATCGAACGGGCTAATGTCTTGGCGCTAACTCAACCGTGACGCGGCGGTTAGCGGCATAACGCTCCGGACCTGCTCCAAAACGCACGGTCTCACCCAACGCTCGCCCGTGTATCTGCGCTGCATCAATACCCTGATCTGCCAAAAATTGCACCACGGCCTGTAACCTTCGCTGACTGAGCGCCAGGTTAGCCGCCTCTGCCCCGCGAATGTCAGCAAACGCATCCAACAGTAACCTGTGCGTTTGCGATTGCTTTAATGCTTCGGCAGCCTGCACCAACAGCGCTCGGTATTCAGGCGCTATAGCGTTGTCACTGGTGGCAAACAGCACATCGCCGAGTTCGAAAACAGGCATGCTCTTCGGCGCAACCGGAGCGACAGGCTCTGGCGCTTGCTCTGGCGCTGGTTCGGTTTTGGCTTCGTTCACAGGTGTCGATGAGCGGTGGTAACCCGAGTGACCGACAGGAATACGATACAGCAGTGAGACACCTGCATAATGTGCGTCGATATCGTAAGAAATTACCTCAGCACGAACCGCTAACCCGTTAGACCAGCCATAGTCGAGTCCGCCTCCAAACAACACATGCGTATCGTTAGCACGTTCAAAATTAATGCTGGCGTCGTTTGACATCCTACCGACACCAAGCCTCGCAAACGGCTGCAGGCCCTGATACACCGTTGTGTTTTTGGTCGCTGCGTCGGTTCCCGTTTGAGAGAGTCGATTTCGTTGCCAGTCGGGGTACCACAATACACTGGCACTTCCAATCTGATAGCTGATGGCATTGTTGCCCGAAAGCCCCACCTCGCCCAAATCACTCAGAGTTACGTTTGCAGCCCAAGAGCGACTGAAGTCGAGTCCGAGTGTAATCATTGACGTGACATCGGTAGGGTCAGTGATGGTCACCGGCGCATTGGAGACA
>CALDUO010000245.1 GCA_937923745.1 uncultured Granulosicoccaceae bacterium | reverse complement strand
ACTGGCAATTGTCGTGCTAACTGCGGTGGTTGGCACAGCAATGCTCAGGCAGCAAGGCATGAAGACAATGATAAACGCTCGGAGCAGGCTGCAGTCTGGTCAGATGCCAGCGATCGAGATGCTTGAGGGTGTTTTGCTGCTGATCGGCGGTGTTCTGCTGCTGACACCGGGGTTTGTCACCGATGCGATTGGGTTTGCATGCCTGCTGCCATTCACGCGTCGTTGGTTGGCACATTCCATCATATCCAGTGGTAAAATTCAGGTGATGGGGTCGAAAGGCCCTGTTTCCGGTGGCCCATCGACCGACAATTCACACTACCCTAGTAGCTCACCGAATCGGGGCGCTAACGTTATCGAAGGCGAATACCGTCGCGACGATCCCTGACCTCAAGAATCCGGTCAATTCGGTCAATTCCAGACACCCAAAAATTTTGCCGTAAGTTGCAGGTGCCGAAAATATCGCGAACACGCCATTTCCTCAAATTCCCATGCGGATTCTCAGACACCCTGAATAAGAAATTGGTCTAAATGTGGGCTTTTTTTGCTGTCGGTAAGTAAGGGTGTAGCGGTAAATTTTGGGTGTCCAGAATTGGAGGTCCACCTGTAAATTTCGGGTGTCTGAAAAAAGTGTGGGATTTTCGGGTGTCTGGCACTTGAAAAAAAAAAGTTCGACAGTATCATTGGCACTCGCCGAGGCAGAGTGCTAACAGCACCCTCCTGAAATGCGTCAACCAACCATCAATTCTAATTGTGTCTGGGAAGTTAACCCGGGCCTGAACAGGAGATCTCTGAATATGAAGATTCGTCCGTTGCATGATCGTGTGGTCATCAAACGAATGGAAGAAGAACGCACCAGTGCTGGTGGTATCGTCATTCCCGATTCCGCAACCGAAAAGCCCATCCGTGGCGAGGTTGTATCAGTAGGTAACGGCAAGATAACCGACTCTGGCGAAGTTCGCGCGCTCGATGTGAAGGCCGGTGATCAGGTGTTGTTTGGTAAGTATTCCGGTACGGAAATCAAAATCGACGGCGAAGAGCTGCTGGTGATGCGTGAAGACGACATCATGGGTATCCTGGACTGATCAGTACTGATCCGAACAGCCAAATAATCAGAGGACAATGAAACAATGAGTGCAAAAGAAGTACGATTTTCCGATTCCGCGCGTAACCGTATGCTCGCGGGTGTTGATGTATTAGCCAACGCTGTGAAAGTAACCCTTGGTCCCAAAGGCCGAAATGTAGTGCTCGACAAGGCGTTTGGCGCTCCGAACGTTACCAAAGACGGCGTGTCGGTTGCGAAAGAAATCGAACTGGAAGACAAGTTCGAAAACATGGGCGCACAGATGGTGAAGGAAGTCGCTTCACAAACGTCTGACATCGCCGGTGACGGTACCACCACCGCGACAGTCCTGGCGCAAAGCGTCGTTCGCGAGGGTCTGAAATCAGTCGCGGCTGGTATGAACCCAATGGATCTCAAGCGAGGTATCGACAAAGCGTGTGCAGTTGCCTGTGATGCTTTGGCTGACATGTCAAAGCCTTGCAACGATGCCAAAGCAATCGCCCAAGTCGGCACCATCTCTGCAAACAGCGATAACTCAATCGGTCAGATCATCGCTGACGCGATGGAAAAAGTTGGTAAAGAAGGCGTTATCACCGTAGAAGAAGGCAAGTCACTCGACAACGAACTCGATGTTGTAGAAGGTATGCAGTTCGACCGCGGTTACCTGTCTCCTTATTTCATCACCAACCAAGACAGCATGGCGGCAGAGCTCGAAGATCCGTACGTACTGCTGTACGACAAGAAAATCTCCAACATCCGTGATCTTCTGCCAACCCTTGAAGCGGTTGCCAAATCAAGCAAGCCTCTTCTGATTATCGCTGAAGACATCGAAGGCGAGGCGCTGGCAACACTGGTTGTGAACAGCATGCGCGGCATTATCAAAACCTGTGCAGTAAAAGCACCTGGCTTCGGTGATCGTCGTAAAGCAATGCTTCAGGATATCGCAATCCTGACCGGTGGTCAGGTCATCTCTGAAGAAGTTGGTCTGTCACTCGACAAGGTCACCCTCGAAGACCTCGGTAGTGCCAAACGTGTAACCGTCGACAAAGACAACACCATCGTTGTGGACGGCGCCGGTTCGAAGGACGACATCACGGCTCGTGTTGAGCAAATTCGCACGCAAATCGATCAGGCAACGTCTGACTACGACAGGGAAAAGCTCCAGGAGCGTGTTGCAAAGCTCGCTGGTGGTGTTGCTGTTATCAAGGTGGGTGCAGCGACCGAAGTTGAAATGAAAGAAAAGAAAGACCGCGTTGACGATGCGCTGCACGCGACTCGTGCTGCTGTTGAAGAGGGTATCGTACCTGGCGGCGGTGTGGCACTGGTGCGTGCTACCGAAGCTGTCGATGGTGTGAAAGGCGACAACCATGAACAGGATGTCGGTGTTTCTATCCTGCGTCGTGCGATGGAAGAGCCCCTACGCCAGATCGTTGCCAATGCCGGTGACGAGCCCTCAGTCGTGGTCGCCAAAGTCCGTGAAGGCTCAGGCAACTACGGTTATAACGCTGCAAGCGGCGAATACGGCGATATGGTCGAAATGGGCATTCTCGATCCTACCAAGGTTACCCGTAGTGCACTTCAGAATGCAGCATCTGTTGCGGCTCTGATGATTACCACTGAGGCAATGGTAGCCGAGAAGCCGAAGCCAGAAGGCGCTGCTGCTGGCGGTGGCATGCCTGATATGGGCGGCATGGGTGGTATGGGCGGCATGATGTAAGCTTCCCGTTTACTGTCGACGAAAAACCCCGCCCAGTGCGGGGTTTTTTTTGCACTCAAATTTGATAAATCGCTATTTTTGACGATTTTTGAACCACATCTAACCCAGCCACATTTTTTGACTGCAACTTCAGAGCTGCGCTCCAGTGCCGATATAATTGCTGGAGAGGGGAAATATCGGCGCGACTGGCACGGTCTCTGATACCTCTATTGCGGTACGTCGTACTAACGCTGGAATGTCAATTTTGCAGTCAAAATCCCGAAAACAGGATGAACTGGAAGGCAAATCGCCACTCTTTATAGCGGCGAGCGTCTCGGGAGTGCTCCTGCTTTGCCTTGCGCTGCTGATGGTCTCATTGTTCGGACTGACGTCCACGATGCTGTGGAGCTCGCTGGTTTCCGTGTGTATCAGCGGCTTGGTGGGCGGCCTGACCTTTGACCTGATCCGACGCAACTATTCCCTGCCATTCCACCGAATGCTGAAAACGCTCCGCTCCGGTAACGGTAAAAAAAACCGCGAGAAAACACCACCACCGGCGCTCAACGAAGCTCCCGACCTCCACCTGGTTATCAACGAATTCGACTCTCTGATCGAACAGCAGCGTAAAGTCGCTCGCCAGGTTAAAGTCAAACAGCAGTATCTGGAATATGCTGCTCATCATGATCCGCTGACACATCTGTCCAATCGCCTGATGTTCGAGGACCGATTGAAGCAGACAGTATCGAGCGCTCTGAACGACAGCCTGTGTTTCGCGATCTTTCTGATCGACCTCGATAACTTCAAATTTTTTAACGACCAGTACGGGCATCTCATTGGCGACAAGATGGTGGTAGAGGTAGCTGCGCGTCTGAAAGCCATCATGCGTGATACTGATCTGGTCGCTCGTCTGGATGGTGATGAATTTGTCGTCATTTACAAAAAAATCGACGACAAAGAGTCTACCCAATTAATTGCCGAGCGGTTAATGAGCGTAGTCACGGCACCGTTCGAGTATCGCGGGTTTATGCTGAAGGCGCCCGTCTCTGTTGGTATCTCCTGTTTTCCCGATGATGTGCACATGACCGTGGATGAAGAGCTGCTCGGCGAGGAAATGGTCAATAATGCGGCCGTTGCATTGCAGGAAGCCAAGGCACGCGGCAAGAACCAGTATCAGTTGTTCACCGAAGCGATGCGGAGCCGGATTACAGATCGCATACGCCTCGAACAGGATCTGAAGACAGCACTGGCACAAGAGCAGTTTGAGGTCTACTTCCAACCGAAGATCAACATTGCGACGCGCAAAGTCACCGGTGCTGAAGCGCTGGTGCGCTGGAATCATCCGACTGAGGGTCGTGTATCTCCAGAGATATTTGTACCGGTTGCCGAAGAGGCCGGTATGATCATCGAGTTGGGCGAATGGATTCTCAGAACTGCCTGTAGAGAGAATCAGCTGTTACAAGAGTGTGGTTATGAGGGCCTGAATATCGCTGTAAACATTTCGGCAGTGCAGTTTACCGACGGTAATCTATTGCCGATGGTCAGAAAAGCCCTGAGTGACAGCGGTTTAGACCCTGAACTCCTGGAGCTCGAGATTACCGAAAGTGCTGTTATGAATGATCCGGAGGAGGTCATCAGGTCACTGCATGAACTCAGTGAAAACGGACTAAAGCTGGCCATTGATGACTTTGGTACGGGCTACTCTTCGCTATCTTATCTGAAGCGGTTTCCGGTAGACACACTGAAAATTGACCGTGCGTTTATAACCGACGTGTCCAGCGATGGCGATGATGTTGCGATTGTTGAAGCTATACTGGGTCTGGGCAGTCACTTTAATTTAAAGGTAGTGGCCGAAGGTGTTGAGGATGAAGATCAGCTCGAATTCCTCAGCAAACAAGGTTGTGATCTCGCACAGGGCTACTACATCAGTCGGCCGCTGGATATAAAAGACTATCGTCAATGGCTCGAAAACTGGGCGCCCGGTGTGTTCCAGGCAGACGATTTGCCGGCAGAAACCAACGTCACCCGCCTGCATTCTCAGCGTAAAGCCTCCTGATCTTCGCGGCTCCTGCTCCAAGCCTTGCGAACTCTGGGTCTTGTTGGACCACAGCCGCAGGGTTCTGAAATCTCATTGACCAAACCGGCCCGGATTCGCCTCCAACCACGCCAGTTCTTCCTCTGTTGACTCTCGACCCAATACCCCATTGCGAAACGGGTAACGTCCAAACTGCTCGATGATGTCAAAGTGTTCCTGTGCGCTGTGGAGCGTTTTACGCGTGAATTCCTGATGCTCCGGCGGTGAGTCTTTATGCATCACCTGAAACAGCTCCAGACTCAGCCGCTGGTCGCTGATGCGTTCGGAATGTTCCAGTGGTAAATAAAAAAACAGCTTCTCCAGTACATTCATCGACTGATCAAACCCCCGTTCAATACCCTCGTGAGTCAGTGGTACAGCCTTATCACCAAGGTGAAACGCGCGTGCTGTTTTTCGAAATGCGTTAAGAGGGAACTGATCGAGTACAATGATCAGCGCAAGCAAGCCTTTAGGCGAGTGTTGCCAATGATCGAGCTGACCGACATCGGCATTGTTGATGGTGGCCTCGAATAAAGTACGGATCTCCTCGTCAACCTTATTACCACCTGCAAACCATAGTTTGAAACGGGGTGTTGGTGTGGTCATTGGTTGAGTTGCAGTGTCGTCGGGGCTGAGG
Organism: uncultured Granulosicoccaceae bacterium; assembly: GCA_937923745.1. Classification (GTDB taxonomy): domain Bacteria; phylum Pseudomonadota; class Gammaproteobacteria; order Granulosicoccales; family Granulosicoccaceae; genus CALDUO01. The sequence continues at coordinate 28,376 of CALDUO010000245.1, read as the reverse complement.
TTGTCGTGCCCAATCCAATAATCGAGCACCCGCAGGGCTTCTGGATCCAGTCTGCCGTTGTTAGAATTTGTCATTGTTACCGCGCTCTTTATGGTCAGTCATTGGTATTTTTATTGTGGCTCTGGTGCATGGGGCTCTGGTGCATGTGGCACTGGTATATGTGGCACTGGTATATGTGTCACTGGTGGGAGTTGAACAGGCCTATGTTGCGTGCCAGATGCTGCACGACCAGTTGTGTCGGGACCAGTTGAGTCGGGACCAGTCACCGTGGATACCTGAAATGTCTGCTGCAGACAAAATCTATATGAGTCAACGTTATTTAACAACACAACACCTGAGAAACGCCAGACGATCGTGTCGTTGGGTTGGTTCGTGCCAGCATCCAGAGCAGCTAACGACTGCTGGCGTCGTACCGCCCCAATGATTAGCGTGTCGCACGTGAGCGTTTTGTCTCGGGATGACGGCGCGGCAATACTGACTGATGTGTCAGTGGAGCTGGACGGGTCATCAACCGCGGTGATTGGCAGAAACGGCTCCGGTAAAAGCACCTTTGCGCGACTGCTCAATGGGTTGCAAATGCCTACTGATGGCACTGTGACGATAAACGGTCACAGCACTGCCACGGCGTTGAAGGCGGTGCGCCGACAAGTGGGTTTTGTCTTTCAGAATCCGGATCTGCAATTGGTCTTTCCCACCGTCGTCGAGGATATGGGGTTTGGTCTTCGGAACCAGGGATTGTCGGCGGACGAGATCGATAGGCGTGTGCTCGCTGCATTGGAGAACTATGGCTTAACCCACCTTCAGCATCATGCGACTCACTCGCTAAGTGGTGGCGAAAAACAACAGGTGGCGGTGGCCGGAGTGCTGGTGATGTCTCCTGATATCGTTGTGTGTGATGAGCCTACGACGCTGCTGGACCTCCCGAATACGCGGCTGATTAACCGACTGTTGTTATCTTTGACTCAACAGCTGATCGTCGTCACCCACGACCTCGAGCTGGCTGCCTCTTGCGCACGCGTCATTTGGTTTGATCAGGGTCGCATCGCATTTTACGGTGATGCCGAGACCGGGGTAAGACAATACTTGGCAAGTGTCGGGTGATACCGCTGTATCGACAGGGCGACTCACCGATTCACCGGTTGTCTGCAGGGTATAAATTAGCAGTGCTGTTGTTGGCTGCGACTGTCTTGTTTTTTTTGCCCTCGCTATGGATACAGTCCGTGTTTCTGGTGTTGGTGCTTGGTTTTTACAGGTTGGCGGGTTTTGAGGGTGCGTTGGTCATCCAACAGCTGAAACCACTTGCACCTATTCTGGCTTTGTTGCTGTTGTTTGGTGTGTTCTTTAACGGTTGGGAGGCGGGCTTTATCAGCGTGGTACGACTTACAGGATTACTGTTGCTTGCCAGCCTTATTACCCTAACAACGACTTTGACGGCAATGATTGATACAATTACGCGCGCGCTGACTCCGCTACAGGTATTTGGCGTTAACACTGCTCAATTGGGTTTTATGCTGTCGCTGACCGTGCGCTTCATTCCTTTGATGATGATCGGGTTTAATCAGTTACGTGAAGCACGGTATGCCCGCGGAGGTCAGAGCGGGTTGCTGTCACAGGTTGTGCCTTTTTTAATCAGGTCGCTACAACTCAGCGATGCGCTGGCTGAGGCCATTGACGCTCGGGGTTGGGAATCTGCGTCATCACAATCGCGACGAGGGTCGCGCTCACCGCCATAAAGCACACACCAAAATCTTACAGGAAATTCTCAGATTGAATACTCGCGATATTGTCTATGTCTCGCTATTTGCAGCTATTGTGGCAGCGTTGGGTTTGCTGCCTAAAATTCAGCTGATGTCGGGTGTGCCAATTACTGCGCAATCACTGGGTGTTATGTTGGCCGGTGGCGTGTTGGGCGCGCGACGCGGTGGCTTGGCGCTGTTGTTATTTGTGATTCTGGTGCTGGCCGGGCTGCCGCTATTGGCTGGTGGTCGGGGCGGACTCGGGCTTTTGGCAAGTCCATCGGGTGGTTTTTTGTTGGCATTTCCGGTGGCAGCTTTTGTGACAGGCTTCATGGTCGAGAGGTTTTGGCACAAGATCACGCTGCCAATAATGATTGTGGCCAATATTGTGGGCGGTATTGTGGTGCTGTACTGCATCGGCATACCCTGGCTTGCGATCGCTGGCGGGTTTACTGCATCAAAAGCGGCGATGTTATCAGCGCCATTTTTGCCCGGTGATCTCATCAAGGCGGTTTTGGCGGCAATCGCGGCTATGGCTGTGAAGCGTGGTTACCCACTTATAGATTCGGCCAGATTGGATGTAGCCAGACCCGATGTAGTCAGATCTGATGAAAACGTAGCTGACGTGACCGCAAGCAATGCGATCAGTGTGGAGCCGACCAGATCTACGAGGTCGTCGCCCGCTGTGTCATCAGCAGATTCCGTAAAGTAGCCCAAGCAGATTCAATCACAAATCCCCCCCATTCATACGACTCACCCCGACAAGGAGCACTCTCGTTATGGCTTTACACTCATTGATTCACCTACGTCGTATAACTGTTCGCTCGCTTGCGGCACTATTATCAATTGGTGCACTGGCAGGCTGCGCCAGCACTGAAGCGCTCGATACGCTAAAAAAGACCGGTGTGCTCAGCGGTGGTGCTGCCGGCGGTGCCGTATCAGGCGACGAAATTACAGCTGGCCTGAAAGAGGCACTGACGAAAGGATCAACCGCTGTTGTATCGAAATTAGGGGCGTCGGGTGGATTTGCAGGTGATCCGAAGGTTCGTATACCGTTACCGTCGTCGTTGGCAAAAGCACGTGACTTCGCTGCAAAAGTGGGTTTGGACGGCCGGTTTGTCGAGCTTGAGAATAAACTGAATGAAGCTGCGGAGGCAGCAACGCCCAAAGCAAAATCGCTATTTGTTGATGCGGTAAAGTCGATGAGTGTCAGCGACGCAAAAGGCATCTTACAAGGGCCTGATAACGCAGCTACCCAATATTTTGAGGACCGCACGCGGAGCGATTTGGGGAACGCGATGTCGCCCATTGTGGATCGGTCGCTGTCCGAGGTGGGGGCGGTTTCTTATTTCACGAATCTGATGTCCAGCTACAACAAAATTCCGTTTGCGCCGAAAGTTGAGACCGACTTGACCTCTCATGTGGTTGATAAGGGTATGGATGGCATTTTTCTGTATATCGCCGAAGAAGAGGCAGCCATAAGAGCAAATCCGCTAAAACGTACCAGTGAGCTGCTGCAGCGTGTGTTTGCGGGCCAATAGACTGTTGTCGTTTCACACGTTGAACCCGTTCTGTGCTTGATGCCACGGCTCCCGCACACTGGGAGTGCCGACAACAGATAGCCTGCTATCTGTCCGATCCGTCTGGCGACTTCCGCACCGCCAGTTCGGTGGATTATCGAGTCCTGCAGAGGTACGCCGAATCATTGGTGGCGGGATGGGGCCATCCCGTTGCAGGCTCTCGCATACCGGTGCTCTGCAACAACTCTGTTCAGACGCTGGCAGCACTGGTGGCCTGCCTGCAGTCTGATCTGGTGCTGGTGCAGGCAGACCCTGTCTGGTTTGAGCATTACAGCGACTTAATTCCAGACACCCCAAATTCAAATCCAGACACCCCAAATTTAAATCCAGACACCCCAAATTTAAATCCAGACACCCCAAATTTAAATCCAGACACCCGAAATTTAAATTCAGACACCCGAAATTTAAATTCAGACACCCCAAATTTAAATTCAGACACCCCAAATTTAAATTCAGACACCCCAAATTTTCAGAGTGTAGATCTTGTTGCGATTTTGAATAATCGTCGCGAGGAATTGGCGGCAGGCCGTTATGGTGAGACGCTGGCGTGGTTGGCGACCATTGCGTTTGCAGCGCCGTCCTTGAATGTGGGAGGTCAGTCCTCGTCGGCCTGCAATGCAAATGCAAGTAACGCCAATTCAGCCAGCTCCGATTCTGCTCAGCCTGGTTCGTCGTGCACGGATAATAGAGATAACAACCAGCGCGACTTTCTGATTGGGTTTACCTCCGGCTCCAGCGGCATTCCGAAGGCGTTTGTGCGGACAAGGCAATCATGGATCGAGTCTTTCCGTTGCGCCGCGCAGGCTTTCGGCAGTTGTGCCGATAAGACAACGTTGATTCCGGGCCCTGTGTCTCATGGATTGTCATTTTTCGCGGTGGCAGAAAGTCTGGATGCTGGCGGCACGGTGTATCTGCAGCAACGCTTTAATGCGAGCTACTGCCTCGAGCTGATGCAAACCATGACAATCGATAGGCTGGTGGTGGTGCCGACCATGCTGACAAAAATAATCTCTGAGGCAAACGGTGACAAAGCGCTTCGAGGCCCCCGGCGTATCATCTGTGCCGGGGATAAGCTGAGTCCCATGTTGCTCAACGATGTGCAAACCCTTTGGCCGGACACCATTGTCAGCGAATACTACGGAGCGTCAGAGCTCAGTTTTGTGTCGGTCAGGCACGACGCAAAACACTTGCCGATGCAGCCGCCAACACACTCTGTTGGGGCGGCGTTTGAAGGTGTGGACATCACGATAGTGCCAATGGTTGAAACGGTGATCGATACGGAATCGACCATTCCCGATTCGTGTGACAGCGCGACTTCCGATCCGGTCCACGGGGCGGTGGTAACGGCAGAGGACGCCGGTCAGATTTTTATTGCGAGTGATATGTTGGCACGTGGGTACATCGATCGTGATGGGCAGCGTATTGTGCCGCTGCACGGCGTTAGCAGAGCGGGGCGGTTTGCCGCCACAGTGGGTGACGTGGGCCGGTTGGACGAGCAAGGCTTTCTGCACTTGGTTGATCGTGCCAGTAATATGATCATTTCCGGTGGGCTGAATCTGTACCCCGCCATCGTAGAGCGGGCGATCGAGCGGCTAGACTCTGTGGAAAGCTGCCGAGTACTGGGTGTTGCCGATGCGATGTGGGGACAACGGGTGGTGGCGGTAATCAAACTCAACACCGATCGCAAAATCTTGCCTGCCAATGCGGATGCGGCCAGTGCGGATACGGTCAATGCGGATACTGCCAGTGCCGATGTGGCCAGTGCTGTGGCAATTTCAGACACCCAAAAAAACTCACCTGCACCAGTGGAGGTACTTTCAGACACCCAAAAAATTCGTCTCCAGACAACACCCGTGGAAATGCCAGACACCCCAACAAAATCGTCCGCAACTTCAGACACCCGAAAATTCCCCTCGGCAGTAACGGCTCCCCCCTATAAACTGCTAAAAGAAAAGCTACATAATCATGCTTTGGTGCAGCTGGAGCCACATCAGCGCCCCAAACGATACTTCCTTATCGACGACTGGCCGTTAACTCGCAGCCTGAAAATTGATCGCGTTACGCTGCAGCAGTGGCTGCAAACCGGACATCGCGCGATTACTGCGCTATGACGCTGTCACTTCACTCTGTGGCTGTCGCCGATGCAGTGCGAACCCCTATTGGCAAGCGCGACGGCGCACTGCGTCACTTGCCGGTCGAGCAGCTGGTTGCACCGCTGATCCGCGCGCTGATTCGGCGGTATCCTTCGTTGCAGGATGGTGTCGACGAGGTCATTCTGGGCAATGCCGCAGGGCCGGGTGGCAACATTGCCCGACTGTCTGCGCTGGAGGCCGGACTGCCGGTCACGGTGCCCGGGGTAACGGTCGACCGGCAGTGCGGCTCTGGCCTCGAGGCCATCAATCTCGGTGCGAGGCTGATACAAACCGGCGCTGCGAGTGTCGTCATTGCCGGTGGCGTTGAGAGCACCAGTACCGCTCCGTTACGCGCTGATCGTACTCAGGAACACGAAAACACCCCGCAGTTTTATGGTCGAGCCCGGTTTGTGCCAGCAGTGCTGGGTGATCCCGATATGGGTATCGCCGCCGAAAACGTTGCCGCGCGCTTTGGTATCACCCGGGCCGGGGCCGACCAGTTTGCGCTCAATAGCCATCGCAAAACTGTACAAATGCTGGGCAGTGGCGCGTTCGATCGCGAGTTGGTAGCGGTCAATCACATCGACACCGATGAATGTTATCGGGCCGACTGCTCCCTCGAGGCGCTTCGGTCACTCAAGCCGGTATTTAAGGCAGACGGGCAGGTCACTGCCGGCAATGCGTGCCCGGTGAATGACGGTGCCTGCCTTGTATTGCTGGCGTCCGCCGAGCTTGCCGATTCGCTGTTCAAGTCAGAACAAAAGCCACTGTATTTTCGGGCGGCGACTGCAGTAGGTGTAGACCCACACTATTTGGGTATTGGACCTGTGCCCGCGACAACACGGTTATTGCAGCAGCTCGATCTGACTATAAATGACGTTCATCAAATCGAAATTACAGAAGCCTTCGCTGCACAAGTCCTTGCGTGTCAACAGCAGCTGCAAATACGTGATGAGGCATTAAATCCGTTTGGTGGCGCGTTGGCCCTTGGTCACCCATACGGCGCATCCGGTGCGCTGCTGGTCAGTCGTCTTTTTCATGGGCTTCCTCGCGGTGAAACGGGCATAGCGACGCTCGGTATTGGGGGCGGTATGGGACTGTCGAGCGCTTTCACCCGTGAATAAACTGGTACTGAAACGCTGTAGCGGTTAACATCACGGCCGCGAAAGCATGCAACATAAAACTGCTATCAGGATATAAACGGAGCCTAAGTGAATCAAAAGAACGCCTATTCCCGTGAAGAGCTGCTCGCCTGCGGAGAAGGGGATATGTTCGGCGAGGGAAATGCAAGACTGCCGCTGCCCAATATGTTGATGATGGATCGCATAACGCTAATCACCAGTGATGGCGGAGAGCACGATAAAGGCGAAATCAAGGCAGAACTCGATATTGATCCGTCCCTGTGGTTTTTCGATTGCCACTTCCGAGGTGATCCGGTGATGCCCGGCTGTCTCGGTCTTGATGCCATGTGGCAGCTCGTCGGATTTTTTCTGGGCTGGAAAGGTAACCCCGGCAGAGGGCGTGCGCTCGGCGCTGGCGAGGTCAAATTTTTCGGCCAGGTGTTGCCTGGTGCAAAAACCGTCACCTATCACCTACAGATGAAACGTCTTATCGAGCGAAAGCTCGTCATGGGCATAGCCGACGGCAGTATGTTGGTGGACGGTCGCGAAATTTACACTGCCAAAGACTTGCGTGTCGGCCTGTTTACGTCAACCGAAGACTTCTGAGCCTGGCGAAACTCAACGCTCGTTCAATTAACTTTCAAACTTTAGGGTCAGCGAAATGCGTCGTGTAGTCGTGACAGGAATGGGTATCGTGTCTTGCCTTGGCAATGATGCTGAAACAGTCACCGCAGCATTAAAAGAGGGGCGTAGCGGCATTACTGCTCGGCCCGAGTATGCCGATATTGGTATGCGCAGTCATATAGCAGCCCGACCCGACATCGATCTCAAAGAAAGCATCGATCGAAAGCAGCTACGCTTTATGGGCGAAGCCGCAGCCTATGCCTATATTGCAATGGCCAATGCGATTGCAGACTCCGGTTTGAGTGAAGCACAGGTATCCAACCCACGCGCGGGGATCATTGCCGGCTCGGGCGGTGCGTCATCCAACAGTCAGGTTGAAGCCGCCGATATCCTTCGCGAGCGTGGTCTTCGACGCGTTGGCCCTTATCGGGTCACCCAAACCATGGGCAGCACGGTCTCGGCCTGTCTGGCAACGCCGTTCAAAATCAAAGGCATCAATTACTCCATCGCCTCTGCCTGCTCCACCAGCGCACACTGCATCGGCACGGGCATGGAGCAAATTCAGCTAAACAAACAAGATGTTATTTTTGCCGGTGGTGGTGAAGAAGAACACTGGACGCTCAGCTGTTTGTTTGACGCAATGGGTGCGCTGTCCACGCAATATAATGATCAGCCCGGTAAAGCATCTCGTGCTTATGACCGCGATCGCGACGGATTTGTGATTGCCGGTGGCGGTGGTATGTTGGTGCTCGAAGAACTGGAGCATGCAAAGGCCCGTGGTGCCAAAATTTATGCCGAACTGGTGGGCTACGGCGCGACTTCCGACGGTCATGACATGGTTGCGCCGTCAGGCGAGGGTGCTGCCCGGTGTATGAAGCTTGCGGCAGAGACGGCGGGTGGTCCAATCGACTATATCAATGCACACGGTACCAGTACGCCGGTCGGCGATATCGCGGAGTTACGTGCCATGGGTGAGGTTTTCGGCAACGATATGCCAAAAGTCAGCTCGACAAAATCACTCACCGGTCACTCATTAGGGGCCGCCGGGGTGCAAGAGGCGATCTACTCATTGCTGATGCAACAGGGCGATTTTATTGCTGCCTCTGCCAACATCGATAACCTCGACGACAAGGCGGACGGCATGCCAATCGTGCGCGACAGGATAGCCAATGCGGGTCTCGAGCGCGTGATGTCCAACAGTTTCGGATTTGGCGGCACCAACGCATCGTTGGTATTTCAGCGTTATCACAGCTAATCGCGAAAGCACCACCTCACGGACGGTATAGCGCTTTTCGAGCACTATCAAAGTCTTGCCGCAGCGCACCCACAGATTGCTGCAACAACTCGATTCAGCGTCCTGTTCGGTGGCTGAAAAAAAGAAGCGTTATCAAAAACGCAACAAGAGACTTAACGTTTCAAACCCGGCCTGTCTAGTCCCAGACGAGCGGTGGTTCGTCGAGTGCCGCACGCTGTTCACGCAGACTCAGAATGTGCTCGTCCCAAAAACGCTGCTCGCTGAAAAACGGAAACGCGAGCTTAAACGCGGGGTCTTCCCAGCGACGCGCAATCCACGCCGCATAGTGAATGAGCCTTAGGCTTCGCAGCGGCTCCAGTAATTGAAGCTCTCGTGGGTCAAAATCCCTGAACTGCGTATATCCCTCCAGCAAATCTGCCAGTCGTGCGGTGCGATACTGGCGATCCCCTGAAACGAACATCCACAAATCCTGTATCGCGGGTCCGGTGCAGGTATCGTCGAAATCCAGTACATGCGGCGTATCATCACGGCCCCAGAGTATATTGCCGGGATGAAAATCGCCGTGAATGCGGAGCTGGGCCAGATCGGCGCAGCCCTCAAAGGCGGCCGACACAACTGTCATCATGTCGGTAACAATGCCGTTATAGACCTCACGTGCAGCCGGTGGCAATAGCTCCGACCCGAGCAGAAACTCAATCGACGCCTGTCCGAGTCGGTCGGGGGTAATGGTCACGCGATGGACAAAGGGCTGTAGCTCACCGACCAGATGCAGCCGCGCCAGAGTGCGCCCTATCACCTCCAGCTGGTCCGGGTTGTCCAGTTCGGGTGGTCGACCACCGGCACGGGTAAATGTTGCGAATCTGAACTGTCCATGCGTGAACAGAGATTGTCCCCGGGTGTCTGTAACCGGCGCGATGACCGGTACATCTGTGTCCGCCAATTCACGGGTGAAGCGATGCTCCTCCAGGATAGCGTCGTCGCTCCAACGTTCGGGACGATAAAACTTCGCAACAATAAATTCTCCGCCTTCGAGTCCTATTTGATAAACGCGGTTTTCGTAACTGTTCAGTGCCGAAACCCGTCCATCAGTCTCGTAGCCGACGCTATCAATGGCGTCCAGAATCTCATTCGGACCAAGGTGCCGGAACGCTGTGGTGGCATCTGTTGTCATAGTCAGCTGATAGTTTATGGTAATAAATGAGGCTAATTGGTGTGAAAGTGCTGACTTCTTTACACAAATGCTGCAAAATCCACCTAGCTAAAAAATTGTGATGTAGCTCAATTCTGCGCCAGTGTGACGCCACCTTGTCGTGGTCAGTCGCGCGGCCGCACGCAGAGCCTGCCACGGTACCTTTCCGACTCTATTTAGGCTAGATATTTATGGACATAAGAAAAGTAAAAAAACTCATAGAATTGCTCGAAGAGTCCGACGTCGCGGAAATAGAAATCACTGAGGGCGAGGAGTCCGTTCGCATTACGCGCTCGCAGCCGCAGGTGCAGCCACAAATCATTCAGGCACCGGTGCAGGCAGCAGCAGCTGCGCCAGCGGCGGCCGTACCGCCAGTTGCACCGGTTGCAGCCGCACCGGAAATGCCGCCGGGCACCATAGTTGAGTCGCCGATGGTGGGCACGTTCTATAGCGCCCCGTCGCCGGGCTCACGTTCATTTGTTGAAGTCGGCCAAACGGTCGCCGTGGGAGATACTCTGTGCATCATCGAAGCCATGAAAATACTGAATCAAATCGATTCAGAGGTGGCAGGAACGGTGCGGGCGGTGTTGGTCGAAGACGGCCGGCCGGTTGAGTTTGGCGAACCGCTCATAGTGATCGACTGATGGTGCAGGCATTTACCAAGGTACTCATCGCTAACCGCGGTGAAATTGCGCTGAGAATCATGCGATGCTGTCGCGATCTTGGCATCCGAACCGTTGCCGTCTACTCCACCGTTGACCGCGACCTTAAACACGTCAGACTGGCTGACGAAACCGTCTGTATCGGCCCGGCGCCATCCGGTGACAGTTACCTGAATATACCGCGCATTATCGCAGCTGCTGAAATCACGCGTGCAGACGCTATTCATCCTGGCTATGGGTTTCTGGCAGAAAACGCCGACTTCGCCGAGCGTGTCGAGAGCAGTGGGTTCCATTTTATTGGCCCAACGCCCGATGTCATTCGCATGATGGGTGACAAAGTTAGCGCCATTCGTGAGATGAAAGCTGCAGGTGTGCCGTGTGTTCCGGGTTCTGACGGTCCACTGGGTGACGACGAGAAAACCAATCTCTCGTTGGCAAAAGACATCGGTTACCCCATCATCATCAAAGCATCCGGCGGCGGTGGTGGTCGCGGTATGCGCGTGGTGCATGACGCCGACGATCTCATTCAGTCCATCGAGATGACACGGAGCGAGGCGCAAGCGGCGTTCGGAAATCCGGTGGTGTACATGGAAAAATACCTCGAAAAGCCACGTCACATAGAGTTCCAGGTATTGGCAGATCAGTTTGGTAATGCCATTCATCTCGGCGAACGTGACTGCTCAATGCAACGCCGTCACCAGAAGGTTGTCGAGGAAGCGCCAGCACCCGGTATCGATGAAGCCACACGACGTGATATCGGAGCACGCTGCGTGGCGGCATGCCAACGCATTGGTTATCGCGGTGCAGGTACGTTTGAGTTTCTGTATGAAAATGGCGAATTCTATTTCATCGAAATGAATACACGGGTGCAGGTGGAGCATCCGGTCACCGAGATGATTACCGGTGTCGATATCATCAAGGAGCAAATATTCATCGCTGAAGGGCGTCCGCTGCGTTACAAGCAAGAAGACATCAAGATTAACGGGCATGCGTTTGAATGTCGCATCAATGCCGAAGACCCGGTCACGTTCATGCCGTCTCCTGGCACCATCTCCCAGTATCATGCTCCCGGTGGGCTGGGTGTGCGTGTCGAAACACATATTTACAACGGCTACACCGTGCCGCCTAATTATGACTCCATGATTGCCAAGCTGGTCGTCGGCGGTAACTTGCGTGAATCTGCGATGGCGCGTATGCGTGGTGCACTGAGCGAAGTGTTTATCGACGGCATTAAAACCAACATTCCGCTACACCAGGAAATTTTTCTCGACGAGGCTTTTCAGAAAGGCGGCACCAGCATTCATTACCTTGAGAAAAAACTCGGTCTCGACAAACACTAGCGACAACGGATTTCGCCATGTGGCCACAGATTGTGTTTCGGGTCGGTCGCGATCAGGTCGAGCCACTCGAAGATGCATTGTTTGAGGCAGGCGCGCTGTCTGTCATCCTCAAAGACCAACAGGATCAGCCTGTTCTCGAGCCGCTCCCCGGTGAAATAAGACTGTGGGATCTCGTGGTTCTGACGGGTCTTTTTGCACAAGAGACACCTCCGGCTGACATCGTGTCGGCACTACAAACTGCGTTTGCTGACGCATTGCCCGCCTACGAGTTCGCCCCTCTGGCCGACCAGCAATGGGAGCGAGTGTGGATGAAGGACTTCAAACCCATGCAATTCGGACCCTCGTTATGGATTTGTCCAACCCATACCGAGCCTGTCGAGCCCGATGCTGTTAATGTTCGGCTTGATCCGGGACTTGCGTTCGGGACCGGTACACATGCAACTACCCGCCAGTGTCTTGAATGGATTGGCACACATGATGTGACTGGCCAGCAGATGGTCGACTACGGGTGTGGCTCGGGCGTGCTGGCTGTAGCTGCCGCCCTGTGCGGTGCTGACAGCGTGGTGGGTATCGATATCGATGCGCAAGCGCACCTGGCCACACAGGAAAATGCCGCATTGAATGGTGTGGCTGAAAAAATTCATCTCACGACCGATGATGGCGTCGCGGCAAATTCCGCGGATACGATTCTGGCTAACATTCTCTATCAGCCCTTAATGACTCTGGGCGACACCTTTGCCACTATTGCGAAGCCGGGTGGTTCGTTAGTCATGTCGGGTTTGCTCGTCGAGCAGACGCAAAGCATAAGCGTGCTCTACAATCAGTGGTTCACGCTAAAGGAATCCAGACAGCAGGACGGTTGGGCCTTGCTCTGGTTTGTACGCAATACGAGTTGATGGCTACACAACGCACGCATCCCCCGAGCGATGATTCTGCCCTGACGCAATGTCCCGGGTGTTCGGTCGTGTTCGAAATTGATGCAGACATGCTCGACAAACCAGACACCCGCGTTCGGTGTGGTGACTGCCTGACAGTGTTTGATGCACGCGTTAATCGATATTATGAGGGTCAGATAGACGAGACGCCTCAGCCGCCCGACCCAAAACCCTCGGATCCAGACCCTTCAGAGCAAGGCAACGATTCTTCCTCAAGCTCCGACGCTCTCGTAGCTCAGGCGGCTGCAGTTTCAAAGAAACCGCCATCGATATCGGCGCCAGCATCTGGCATTCATCAGCCCTCACCAGCGCCGCTACCAGAGCCTCGACCAGCGCCTCGACCAGAGCCGCCAGCACGCAGTTCACTGCTGGAAGAGTCGGAAGGGCCCGCAGCAGTCAGGTTGGCACCTGCATCAGGCAGTCGCGAATTTTCAGAGTTCGATGTGACTTACGCTGATTTCGATCTTTTCTCGGAAGAGGCAGGCCTGCCTGAGGTTGTGTTTGACGATACTCCATCACCGCAAGACGCAGATTCGTCGAACGCGCTACATCGCGATCAGCGTTCGGATGGAGGGGCTGAAAGCCATCAGATGCATCAACCGAGGTCGACGCGTGATGGCAGTGTGGTTGATGGACATGTCGACTATGACACCGGTGCTTCGACAGATGCTCTGTCTGACGGCAATCGCGTGCAGGGTGCTAACCACAGCGCCACGACGGGCGCGGGGACCGATTTTTCCAATCCGGGTGGTCAGACTTCAGGATTACGAAAAAGCAGACTAAAGGCATCGGGACGACGAACAGCCAGAGCAATTGGTAATTGGCAGTTTGACCGCAATGACACGCCAGGCTCAAGAGGTCAGTCGGTGTCTGATGCGGCATCAGAATCGGCGGACCAACCTGCTGCCAACGCCAACCCGACTGAACCCGCAGACGCGGTAACACCCTCAAGCGCTGAAGCGCGTGCAGATGTGCCAAGCACACGTGTTGACGATGGCTGGCAGGCGCAACAGCGTAAAGAGTCCCTGTCGCCGAGTGACAATGTCAACGAGCATCGCTCATGGGCGGACAACATAAACCAGCCGGGCCAGTCTGCTGATAGCACCGAGACGTTTGGTAGCCAGAAACCTGACGGCCACAGACAAGGCGGCCAGAGACCAGACGGCCAGAGACCAGACGGCCAGAGACCAGACGGCCAGGATTTTGTTAAAGAGGTTGACGAGGCAAAGGCTGCAGCGTTTTTCGCCGACGACGCTGAGGCCCCTGAGGCTCGCGCTGCAGAGGAATCCGCAGAGTCGTTCGCTGAATCAGCATTCGGCTTGACTGCTGAGGAAGTTCAGGCTGAAAAAGACCGAGCTGCAGAGGAAGAAGCAGCACAGGCGAACCTCAAAGCTGCAAGGGCTGCGGACATACGTGCTGCAGAAAACGCCCGGGCCGATGCGCAGTTGGCCGAACAAAAGCGCTTGGCTGAGGCGCACCAGGCAGAACTGGAAGCGGCAAAGAGGCAGCGCGCCGACGATCTAGCGGCGCAGGCTCGTGCCGCAGAAGTTGCTAAAGCCCGCGCAGCGGAGGCTGACGCGTTAAGGGCAACAGAGGCCGCCCGAGCAGCCACAGTGGCGAGCGCTGCCAAGTCGCAGGACTTTGATGAAAAAGTCACCGCTCCGTGGGTCACAGAGCCGCAAACGGATTCACTGGATGACGTATTTGCTGACGGCGATTATTTCGAACCTGATTTTGGCGATGATGCTGATTTCGGGGGAACTGGCAACAGCACACCGCGTAGTAGTCTGCTGACGAAGGTTGCGGCAGGCATCGGTGGTGTGGTGGCATTTCTGTCGGGCGGCCGATGGATGCGTGGCATTATGATCGCAGGCCTCATTTTGGTGCTGTTGGGGCTCTACATGTACCGAGAGCGAGCCACGTTGGTTAACAACAGCGTGGCAAGACCTATCATGGCATCTTGGTGCTGGGTAGCCGGGTGTGAGCTGGCGCCTCGCTTTGATCCTGCACAGTTAGCCGTGCTGCAACGCCAAATATACTCACACCCCGATAAAGAAAAAACACTGGTCATCAATATCGTGATGCGTAATGATGCAGAGTTTAATCAACGTTACCCGGTGCTGGTGGTTAATCTGACAGACATCGGCGGCTCGTTGGTTGCCAGTGAGCGCTTTACTTCATCAGTCTACCTCGCTGGGTTACGTCTGCAGGACAGCAAAGCGTTCCCGGCCAAGACATCCCTGCAGATCGCCATTGAGATGGATGATCCTGGCAGTAACGCACGCTCTTTCAAGCTGGAATTCAGATAGCTTTGTGGTGATTTTAGTCACACGTATCGCTTTAATTTCGAGATAAAACCAGGTAAGATTCCTCGCCCGACTCAACTAACTTAGGCTAATGTTCGAGCTAGGTAAGTGGACCATCAAAAACAACCTGTGCCTGGCGCCCATGGCTGGTGTCACCGATAGCGTATTCCGTCGGTTGTGCGTTGATTTTGGAGCCGGTTACATCACCTCAGAAATGGTGTCCTGCGACACCACGTTACACAACAGCCAAAAAACTCTCAGTCGTGTCCAGCGCGCAGCGGATCATTTGCCGCACACGGTGCAGATCGTCGGATCTGATCCGCATAGTCTTGCTGAAGCCGCACAATACAATGTCCGGAACGGTGCCGATATTATTGATATTAATATGGGGTGTCCGGCGAAAAAAGTATGTAACAAGGCAGCAGGCTCGGCGTTACTTTCTGATGAAAAACTCGTCAGCACAATACTGCAATCCGTGGTAGGAGCGGTCACGGTGCCGGTGACGCTCAAAATTCGAACCGGACCATCCAGGGATCAGCGAAACGGTGTGACGATTGCCAAAATAGCTGAGGGTGCTGGCATTCAAGCATTGGCTGTTCACGGTCGAACGCGCGAAGATCGCTTTAAGGGACAGGCCGAGTACGACACAATTGCTGCGATCAAACAGGCTGTGACTATTCCGGTTATTGCGAATGGAGACATTACAACGCCCCAACAGGCAGCGCAGGTGCTCGATGTCACGGGTGCCGATGCCATAATGGTTGGACGGGCAGCGCAAGGGCGCCCATGGTTGTTTCGCGAAATACGCACTTGGCTGGATCACGGCACGGTGATGCCCGAACCGACCGACAGTGAAGTTCATGCAGCAGTTGTTCGCCACGTCCACGGCATCCATGCGTTATACGGAGAATACCGTGGTGTCAGAATTGCGCGGAAACACATTGCGTGGTACTGCAAACACAAACGTAACAGTGCTGCGTTTCGGGAACAGATAAACTATGTAGAATCTGCAGCGCAGCAGATCGATATGATTCATCGCTTCTACAGCGGCGACACATTCGCCACAGCCGCATAGCGGTTTCGGGGGCATGTTTGGTGGTTAAGATCAGGGCCAATAACCAGACCGGTAATCAAGACCCGCAGAGTGTCGTCGAGCGTTGGTTAGACGCTGTGAATAACAGATAAGATGTACCATAAAACATACCTGCAATAATTTGTAGGCTGTGATTGTGTAAATGTGCTTTTGTCGAGTGCAATCAAAGACAACACGAAAGCTGCACAGATAAATAAGAAACTGACACAACAATAAAGACGCGCTCCTGAAGCCAACGGGCGCGTCATTGTCTGATCAGTTCAATGACTGAAAGTCCTGTCAACATGTTAATTGCGTGGCGTTAAGCGTCGACTGCTGTTTCCGATTGCCATGCTTCGTTGTCTGTAACGCCAGTGCTTCTGGCTGTCGGCAACCGGTTTTGCGAAAGGCAAAGTGCCTATTGAGTCAACACGGCCCTTAGACTTGGCCCTCAGACTTGGCCCTGAGACTTGGCCCCTGATTTAGCCAGTAACTCAGTATGGGCTGTCTGTTGGTAGCTTATGTTTCGTACGTAGCAAGGCCTTTTACTAACGTCTGATTTTTCGTGTAACGAAGCGTCAGTACAATCCGAAAACGTTGACAGGGTTTTCACTGACAAGTGAGCCCGCAGATTATGTTATTGAAAAATAAATCAAATAATGCGCGTGCCGCCCGGGGGAGCAACACACCAATCCAGGACTGTATCGAGAAAGAACTGTCTCGATACTTTGATCTGCTGGATGGTCAGCCACCCAACGAGCTATATCGTATGGTGATGTCTCAGGTCGAGCACTCGTTGTTCAAGTACGTACTGGAAGAGTGCGGTAACAACCAGAGCAGGGCAGCTGAATATCTTGGAATCAGTCGAGGTACGCTGCGCAACAAGATGAACGAGCATGGACTCAACAACCAATAACAATGCAATGGCCAAAGCCTAATGGCCACAACCCAATGTCCAGAACCAATGGCCAAAACCTAATGTCCAGAACCCAATGGCCATTAACCAACCGCCAATAAGCGACCACCAGTAACAAACCATCAGTAACCACGGGAATAACGCGTGCACGCACTGTTAAGTGTTTCAGATAAAACCGGTATTGTAGAGCTTGCCCAAACACTCGTAACAAGAGGCTATAACCTCTTGTCAACGGGTGGCACAGCAGCCTTGTTGCGAGATAAGGGTGTCGCTATCACTGAGGTCTCCGAGCACACCGGCTTTCCGGAGATCATGGCTGGGCGCGTCAAAACGCTACACCCGACAGTGCACGGCGGTATCCTTGGCCGACGAGGTATCGACGACGCTGTCATGCAAGAGCATGGCATTGATGCCATAGATCTGGTGATTGTAAATCTATACCCGTTTGAACAAGCGACAGCAGCGCCCGACTGCACGTTTGACGACGCCGTTGAAAACATTGATATTGGCGGGCCGGCAATGGTTAGAGCCGCTGCCAAAAATCATGCATCAGTCACTGTGGTGACTGACCCTGCTGACTATCAGCGTATTTCCAAAGCCCTTGAGTCGGCTAACGGTATTGATTTTGATTTGCGTTTTGATCTTGCGGTTAAGGCGTTTGAGCACACCAGTCGTTACGATGGCATGATCGCCTCCTACTTTGGGCGAAGTCTTGCCGGACCCTATCCTCGCACCATCAACCAGCAATATCAAAAAGTCAGTGACCTTCGGTATGGTGAAAACCCACATCAAAGCGCTGCCTTCTACAGGGAGCCTGGCGCTGGCACCGGTACAGTATCTTCGGCACAACAAGTACAGGGGCGTGAGCTTTCTTATAACAATATTGCTGACACCGACGCAGCACTCGAATGCGTCAAGCAGTATGAATCGCCAGCCTGTGTGATTGTGAAACATGCTAATCCGTGCGGTGTTGCGGTACGCGATTCATTGTTGGATGCCTATCACGCAGCCTATCGCACAGATCCCACATCAGCCTTTGGCGGCATTATCGCCTTTAATCAATCGTTGGATGTGGCCACCGCTGAAGCAATTTTGGACCGGCAGTTTGTTGAGGTAATTGTAGCGCCGAATGTCGATGCAGATGCGTTACCGGTGTTGGCAACCAAACCCAATATTCGTGTGCTGAATTGCGGTGCATTTGAGTCGGAACAGGACAATGGTCTGCATTACGCGCGGGTCAATGGTGGTTTGCTGGTACAGCAGCGCGATACGCTTGATCTGTTGCCACAGGGGCTGACTGTTGTGACTGACAAACGCCCGGACAACGACATCTTGCGTGATTTGCGGTTTGCATGGACCGTTGCCAAGTTCGTTAAATCAAACGCTATTGTTTACTGTTCTGACAACGCGACCATCGGTGTTGGTGCGGGCCAAATGAGCCGGGTATATTCAGCAAAAATTGCTGGTATAAAAGCCGCTGATGAATCACTGGAGGTGCAGGGTGCAGTCATGGCATCGGATGCATTTTTTCCATTTCGCGATGGTATTGATGCAGCAGCAGAGGCCGGAATTCGCGCGGTGATACAGCCCGGCGGTTCCAAAAACGATGAAGAGGTTATTGCCGCTGCTAACGAGCATGGACTGGTGATGGTCTTTACCGGTATTCGGCATTTCAGGCACTGAATTCAGGCGCCTGTTTTACGCACGGGCGATAACGTCTGTGCACACACCTCTGTTGGCAAGCCAGACGGTGTTCATAGTGATCAAGTGTCGTTGACTCTATCCACTTCAATGTTAACCTTGCGTCACGTGATTACATCGGTATCGGGTGAGACCTGTGTATATCGTAGATACCCTGAATAACATCGTCGTTAAGTGTGCAATCAACTGACTCCAAGTTGGTTTTCAGTTGCTCGACGGTGGTTGCACCGATGATGGTCGACGTCATAAACGGACGACTCATACAAAATTTCAACGACATTTGCGCCGGGTGTAAATGGTGTTGTTCGGCCAAAGCGAGGTAACGTTCGAGCACGGGTGCCGAGTGTTCGGATAGTCTGCCTGACAAATCACTCTGCATTGACAGTCGCGAATTTGCCGGTACAACACCATCTCTGTATTTGCCACTCAGTAGCCCGGCTGCCAGCGGTGAAAAAGCCAGCAGGCCCACGTTCTCGTGATGCGACAGTTCGGCAAAATCCAGATCAAATAACCGATGCATCAAGCTGTACTCGTTTTGTATAGAGACCATGCGAGGCAGACTGTGTTGCTCTGCCAGAGAAAGCCATTGGGAAGTACCCCAACAGGTCTCGTTCGAAAGACCCACATGGCGAATCTTGCCGGCATTGATCAGCTTTTGTAACGTCTCCAAAACTGCCAGCATGTTTGCCTGTACTTTTTCGGTGTCCTGGTGTGTGGGGTCATATTGCCATGACTGTCGAAAGTGGTAGGAATTGCGGTTGGCCCAATGCAATTGGTACAAATCAATATAATCGGTCTGCAGCCTTGCAAGACTTTGATCGATAGCGGCATTTATTTTTTCGGCGTTGATCGGAATGCCGCGGTGTATCCATTTGGGTCCTTTGCCGGTGACTTTGGTTGCGATCACCACTTGATCTCGATTTCCTCTCGCCTTCATCCAGCTCCCGATAATCGATTCAGTGCGTCCCTGTGTCTCGGCTGATAACGGTGTGGTCGGATACAACTCTGCTGTGTCTATAAAATTAACGCCGTAGTCCGTGGCGATATCCATCTGCTGATGGCCTTCAGCTTCCGTATTCTGTGTGCCCCATGTCATCGAGCCAAGGCAGATCTCACTAACTGACAGGTCGGTTCTTCCCAGTGTGTTGAGCTTCATGGTTCGGGTGTCAAAAAGAGAGTGATAAGGATACTAACGTAACAAGACACTATAGGTGTGTTGTGTATACCGTTAACGTTTAGGGTTTGTCTGACGGCGCTGCGGAGTAAGATACGGTATCACCGGCGCGAATATTATGCCGTTCGAACCACCCTTGATTGACCTCAAGTGCGTACATTGCCGGTTTTTTGGACGGGTAGGGGCCGCGGGTAAACGGCTTCATATCCAGAATTTCATTAATGACCCAATCTTCTGACAAAAAGGCAATCGAGAGCGGTATACCAGCGTTCTGCATCGTAAAGTACAAAGGTTGCTCGGCCGCATACACAAATAACATCCCCGCATCTGCGCCAAGACCCACCCGGTAACTGAGCCCGTTTGATCGTTGTTTCGGCGTTTCGGCGACTTCAGTGAGAAGCTTTTTTCCGTTGATTTCAAGCACGATCTGCGGCAGGGCGGGTTGCCCACCGGCAACGACTGGCTGAGGTCCAACCAACAGCAACGTCAGGAAAAGTGCAGAGGCCCGAAAGATCTTGGCTGTCAACATGGCATGGGTCGTCGGCTTATTGAACAACAGGCGGTTATAGCCTGCCACGAATCAAACGGGTTTTTGGGCGAACACCTTCCCAGATATAGAAAGACTCTGCTGCTTGTTCCAACAGCATGCCCAGTCCGTCATGCACAGCTGATGCACCAAGGTCAGTCGCCCACTGCATAAAAGGCGTTTTTGTACCGTACAGGCAGTCATACGCCACCGAATGACTGGCGATAGCAGAGGCGTTAATTGGCGGTAGTTCGTTAGCCAGGCTCATGCTGGTAGCGTTAATGACCAGATCGAACGGTGCGGACTCAATGTCGTCATACCCGCTGGCTGTCAGTGACGTACTGCCTGCTCGCGACTGAAACGCCGAGACCAGTTCGGATGCACGAGACACGGTGCGATTGGCAATGACAATTTGCGTGGGCTGTTGCTGTAGCAGTGAGCCGAAAATTCCGCGCACTGTGCCTCCTGCGCCTGCTATCAGAATTCGCTGTCCGGTGATCGTCACACCGCAGTTGACGGTCAGGTCTGTGATGAGGCCAGCGCCGTCGGTGGTGTGTCCTTCAATTTGACCGTCCGGCAGACGCTTGAGTGTGTTTACTGACTGTGCTGTTTGCGCATCGTCGGTGAGTACCTGACAGTAATCGATTACTTTTTCCTTGAACGGCAGCGTGACATTACAGCCTTGCCCACCTGCCGCAAAAAATGCATCGAGTTTGCTGAACAGGTTGTCACTCGTGGCCAGCAAGCGGGTGTATTCGAGGTTGCGGTGGGTCTGTTCTGCAAATAACGCGTGCACCGTTGGCGAGATGCTGTGCTCGATGGGATTACCAACCACAAGATAGTGGTGACTCATGAACGCTCCAATAATTCGATATCGTCTCGGTCGACGCCCATGTGTATCAGAAAGTATTTTACTTCATCCTCCCGTCTGATAAACACGGAGCTGGACACCTTGGCATCGGGTCTGACGTCGTGTGACATCACCACGAGGCTTTTGGCGCACGAGCGGTAGAGTTTGATTAGCTCACCCAGCGACTGAATGCTTTCGCTGGTCATCGCAGCTTTACCGGTCAGAAACCCGGCGGCGGTCTGGTAAACCCCGGAGGGTGAATTCTCGCAGGACTTGTCAATGAGCAGTCTCACCGATATTTGATGATCATTATCTGAGCCCGCTGATGTCGCCTGCTCAATAATGATGGCATCGGTTTTTTGCTGAATTTCCTGTCTGACAGCGTTGAGCCCGGTAAGTTTGGCAGGGCGGGCGGCAGCTTGGGCGTCAGAGCCTTCGGCGGGTTGAATGACCGACACGTCACTGTCGTTCGCGTGGGCTGCCAAGACGCCTTTGGTTGCCTCGGGGTCACGCTGGTCTTGAGCTAAAACACCTTCTTTGATGGCAGATTCTTCTGTACGTTGTGCCCGTGTTTGCTCGTCGGACGTCGCAGTTTTCGCGCTTTCACGTCGGACGCCTGAGTTGTGTTCGGCGCGCTGGTTAACTTGGCCGTCGGTGGTGTTTTCGGTGTCGGACTGGGGGTCAACGCGTTTTCTGGTGGCCGCTGCCACGCCATCAGGTGGCAGTGTTGCCTTGTACCCGCTATCGCTGATGACGCCGGGGTTATAGCTGTGTGATGCACCTCCGGAGGAGTTCGACTGGAGTCCCCGGATCAGTGACAGGTCTTTGAATACATGGAGGCCGATCCACGCGACAATTGTCACTGCGAGGATACCGACGCTTATTAGGATGGTTTCTCTCATGGATTCACCCTTATTGGTTGTTTCGTTCCTTCATAGCCTCGGGATTATACCGCACTGGCGGCCGTGTACCGTGCCAGAGGTGTCTCAGCGCAGCGCTGAACAGCTGTTTTGCGGAGTCCGTGGGGGTTTATGGGCTGCGCTGGACCTTAAATTTGGGAGAATACGCAGAATTCGCACTATTATTGTATGTAAATGTGAGATTCCTTCGGATAACTGACTAGTGAGCGACTCAATGAAAAAGCTGTGCACCTTCGTGGCGGCGTTACTGCTGCTACCCGGCTCAGCTAGCGCTTTTGATGATCAGTGGTATCTCGGGCTGGGTGGTGGCGTCGCTTTTTTGTCTCCTGAGCCGGAGGCTTCGGGTTTCGACTCGCTGTTGTCCGAAAATGCCGCTGTCAAAGT
Organism: uncultured Granulosicoccaceae bacterium; assembly: GCA_937923745.1. Taxonomy (GTDB): domain Bacteria; phylum Pseudomonadota; class Gammaproteobacteria; order Granulosicoccales; family Granulosicoccaceae; genus CALDUO01. Next base: position 5,953 of record CALDUO010000245.1, on the reverse strand, counting down.
CTACATCGGTCGCGATATCAGCCGCGAGTCCAGTGTCCAACTGGAATACAGTAACTTTGGTGAAGCGCCGATAGTGACCGGGCAAATGGTCACTTACCAAGCCGCTGAGGGTGCCATTATTTACCGGATCTTCGACACTCGTGACCGGGCACTGACTCCCGGCAATCTGTCGTTTCGCCTCTACGGCAGGTTTGGGCTTGGATTTCTGCAACGCGATGTGGAGCAGAATATCGCGCTCGAGAATGCATCGAATGTCTACTTTTCGCCGGGGTTTGGTGCCGAGTTGTTGTTTAATCGGTGGGCAGGGTTGCGGGCAGAAGGCAGTTACCTGGATTTGGATGTTTGGCAGGCCAACATCGGGGTGGTTTTTCGTTTCGGTGGCACGGGCGCGACAGCCCGACCGTCCACACCACCGCCATCCACGCCGGTATTCGACACGTCAACTGACGAGGCTGGCGCAGGTTCAATAGAATCCTCGACACCAGCCGGCGATGGCAACAGTGCGACCACATTACCGGCAGAGTCAGGCAATCAGTCTCAAGGGGCAGCAGAGCCGCAGCGTACAACAGTGGCTGACCTTGACAATGACGGTGTGCCGGACAACCTCGATCAATGCAATGATTCTCGCTCCGGCTACCCGGTTCAGGAGAATGGTTGTTCATTACTTAATGGTGTACTCAGCGGTGTTCGTTTCGCACCGGGCACTGCCGATTTAATGCCGAGTTCGTTTGCGCAGCTAAATTATCTGGCAGGTCTTCTGATGGAGTATCCCGAGGCTGGTATTCGTCTACTGGCACATACCGATACCAATCGGTCGGCGCGGGATCAAGCCATTCTGACACGAGCCCGGCTGAGAACGCTTGGCACGTACCTGGTCAGGCGGGGTGTGTCAGCGAATCGTCTGGTGCTGCGCTCCTTTGGCGGTAGTAAGCCCGTTGCAGCGAATGACACCGCAGCCGGTCGCGCAGCAAACAATCGTATTGAAGTGTTGGAGCGTTAATACTTGTCATTCGGTGCAGTAGCGTTAGTGCGCGCAAGCCAGCGTGTCACTTCCCGTTACGATCGTACTACGGCGCAACAGTGCCGACTCACCTGCCTTCTGACGTGCCTTCTGACGTGCCTTCTGACGTGCCTTCTAAAGTGCCCTCTAAAGTGAATGAGCACAGCGCCAGCTCGTCGGCCGCAGTCAATCAGGCACCGGGGTTTTGGGCCGAGCCGTGGTTCTGGCTGTCTCTGGCCGCCGGGTTGCTCGTTTGGGTGAGCCTGTGGTGGTTGGGTGTACCGATGACTACGTCCCTGAATCTGTCATTACTGACGTTTGTGTTATCGGTGCTGGTCTACCCGGTACTCGAAGAAATAGTGTTTCGCGGTTGGCTGCAGGAATGGCTGTTAACCTTTCCCGTCATGCAAGCGTCAAAGCTCGGCTTTACTGTCGCTAATGGCGTGACTTCAGGTATATTCGCAGCGTTCCACCTGTTCAGTCAGTCGCCGTTATGGGCAGTTTCCATATTATTTCCATCGTTGGTATTCGGCTGGCTTCGCGATCGATACGACAGCCTGCTGCCCGGTGTGTTGGTACATATGTTTTATAACGCCGGTCTTCTCCTGCTATTTGGCTAGAACCTCTCTCTGCAGTGAACCCGTGTATGGATACTGGGTACTGATCGAGTGTACTGATCCTGTTTACTGGTGCGGTGTCGGCATCTGTTCTGCGCTGCTGGTTCGAACCGCGTTGATTTCAGGCAGCAGCAATGACATACCGGCTCGCAAATCTCTCAGTTAGGCCACCCTTTTTTTAGGGCGCCAACCAGTCTCTGGGGGGGAGAAAGTCGGTGTAGAGCAGGGACTCTGGTGTACCCGGTTCCGGTTGCCAGTTATAACGCCACTCGACGCTGGGTGGTAACGACATCAGAATGGATTCGGTTCTGCCACCAGACTGCAACCCAAACAGTGTGCCGCGGTCGTACACCAGATTAAACTCAACATAACGTCCGCGACGATAGCGTTGAAATGATTTCTCGCGTTCTCCGAACGGTAGTTCCCGGCGCTTTTCTGCGATCGGTACATAAGCCATCAAAAAGTGGTTACCGACGCTTTGCATCAGGTCAAAGGCGGTTTGAAAATCGGGTTGATTGTGATCATCAAAGAAGAGACCGCCAACACCACGGGCTTCATCACGGTGTTTCAAAAAAAAGTAACGATCACACCAGTCTTTCAGTTCGTTGTAGAGGTTGTCACCAAAGGGGTCGCACGCTGATTTAGCACATTGATGCCAGTGGATACAGTCTTCCTCAAAGGGATAGTACGGTGTCAAATCGAAACCACCACCGAACCACCATACTGGCGGACCCTCATCACTGGTGGTGGTAAAGAAACGAACGTTGGCGTGTGTTGTCGGTACGTATGGGTTGTCGGGATGCAGTACCAATGAGACACCCATAGCTTCGAATGCGCGGCCTTTGAGTTCCGGTCGTGACTGTGTGGCTGAGGGTGGCAACGAGGCCCCCGTGACATGCGAAAAATTAACGCCTGCCTGTTCAAAGAGTCCGCCGTTTGTCAGTACCCTTGCGATACCGCCGCCACCTTCATCACGTGCCCAGCTGTCCTCAATAAATTTTCTCTCGCCATCGAGCACTTCGAGTGTCGCGCATACAGTAGCCTGCAGTGACTTCAGATAGTCTCGAACTGCAGTAATATCAGGTGTTTCCTGCGAATCTGGCATAACGCTCAACAGAGTTGTTAACGCAGAACCTGACCTGTTCTGGCGTCGGTGATGGACGATGGTTTGCCGGGGGAGGTTACCGGTTTATTCACTACCAGATCAACCGCTTCACCAAATTGTTCAATGACATCGGTGGCAAATTGTAGGGGTTGTTGTCCACTGCGGTTAGCGCTGGTAGAGACCAGTGGGCCTCCAATTGCCGCGCAAATGTCCCGCACAACCGGATGGAGAGTTACTCTGACCGCCAGTGTGTCGCGATGTCCGGTCAGGATAGCAGGCAGATTCGATTTGGCAGGCACGACCCAAGTGTGTGGGCCCGGCCAAGAGTTCAGAATAGTGCGTTTGATCTCCGTATTCAGCGGAGACAGATCGAGCGGTTTGATGACCGAGTCAAGCTCAGAGACTTCACCGGCAATGACAATAAACCCTTTATGCGCATCGCGGCCTTTAATCTCGATGATGCGATGCAAGGCGGCCTCGTTAGCCGGATCGCAGCCCAGTCCAAAAACGCCTTCGGTTGGGTACGCGATAACACCGCCTGTCAGCACGCACCGGGCGATGTCAGATACAGCGGTCATAGGGTGCTGGGCTATTATGGTGGGGTGTTGAATCGTGCTCCTGTTGCGGAGCACGAGTGACCTGTTTCACTATGGCGCTTTGCTGGTCGCAGTTGTTTCTTCTGCTTCCGCCTTCTTTTTGGCTGCTGCTTTTTTGCCCGTGGTTTTTTTGCCCGTGGTTTTTTTTCCAGCGGCTTTTTTGCTCGCCGTTTTTTTGCTGACAGCTTTTTTGCTTGTAGCTTTTTTGCTTGTCGCTTTTTTCTTTGTCGCTTTCTTTTTGGTAGCTTTCTTTTTGGTCGCAGCTTTTTTCTTGCTGGCAGCCTCTGCTTTCGCGGCAGCCTTTTTCTTGCCGCGTCGCTCGGGCGCCTCTTCCAAAAACTTCAGACACGTTTCCAGATCAAGTGTTTCGGGTGTTTCTTTTAACTCTTTTGGAATGCGGGCGTTTTTATTGCCGTCGGTGATGTAGGGTCCCCATCGACCATGGAGTATTTGTACATCGGTGCCTTCAAACGTCTTAATCAGTTTGTTGGCATCATCTATTTTTTTCTGCTCGATAAGCTCGAGTGCCCGCTCCAGTGTTACGGCATACGGGTCATCTTCTTTGAGTGAGACAAACGTGGAGCCATACCTGATGTAGGGTCCGAATCGTCCGATGTTGGTCGACACTTTTTCGCCGTCTGCTGTTTCACCCAGAGCGCGTGGCAATGTGAAAAGATATAGCGCCTCTTCCAGCGTTATAGTGTGCATTTTCTGACCGGGACGGAGCCCGGCCCAACGAGGTTTTTCTTCGTCTTCTTTAGTACCAATTTGTGCGTAAGCACCATACTGACCAACACGCACACTTACCGGTCTTCCGCTTTCGGGATCGGTGCCAAGCTCACGTTCGATGCGCAGCCCATCATCACCCTCGGTGACGTCATTGATAAACGGAGACCAAAAATCCTGGAGCACATCGACCCAGTCGCTTTCACCCCGAGAAACAGCGTCGAGTTTGTCCTCGAGTTCTGCGGTGAAATCGTAGTCGACGTATTTGGTAAAACTGTCGGTCAAAAATTGACTGACGACACGACCGGTGTCAGTGGGGAAAAAACGCCGACTCTCGATCTCGACGTATTTACGTGACTGTAGCGTTGAGATAATAGAGGCATACGTAGAAGGTCTGCCAATGCCGTGCTCTTCCAGCGTTTTGACCAGGCTGGCTTCCGAGAAGCGTGGTGGTGGTTCGGTAAAATGCTGGTCAGCCAGAATGTCGAGCAGACTGATTTTGTCGCCCTCGGTGATATCCGGCAGCATTTTGTTATCGTCTTCGGCATTCTTTTTGTCGTCGACGTCTTCACGATACACCTTCATAAAACCGTCAAAGCGAACCGTTGAACCGTTGGCACGGAAGACATTGCCTTCGCCGCAGCCAAGGTCAACGCCCACTTGATCGATGGTGGCGTGGATCATCTGGCTGGCGACGGTGCGTTTCCAAATCAGATTGTAGAGCTTGTACTGATCTTCGCTGAGCTTGGCACGTATCTCCTCCGGTATGTGTCGTGTAGACGAGGGGCGGATGGCCTCGTGCGCTTCCTGTGCGTTTTTCGATTTGTTTTTGTAGACGTTGATTGTCTCCGGCAGGTAGTCGTTGCCGTATCGGTCTGGTATGAGTTGACGCAGCTCGTCGAGACAGTCTTGAGACAACGTGATGCTATCGGTACGCATGTAGGTGATCAGACCTACCTGGCCTTCGCCAACATCGACCCCTTCGTAGAGCTGTTGCGCGGTGCGCATGGTTCGTTGCGCGGTGAAGCCGAGTTTTCGGGAGGCTTCCTGCTGCAGGGTTGAGGTTGTAAACGGTGCTGTCGGATTGCGCTTGCGTTGTTTCTTTTCAACTTTGTTGGCTATCAGAAAACCATTGGCTGCTGCCAACAGGGATTCTTTTGCTGCTGAAGCGGTTTTTTCGTCAGTGACAGTAAACTGCTTGACCTTTTCGGCATTGAGCACCGACAGTCGTGCCTGAAAATCCTGTGCGTCTTTGTTGAGCGACGCAGCAATCGTCCAGTATTCCTGTGGAATGAAGGCTTCAATTTCTTTTTCACGTTCGCAAATCATGCGCAGGGCAGGGCTTTGCACGCGCCCGGCACTGAGACCACGCGATATTTTTTTCCACAGTAATGGCGACAGATTAAACCCGACAAGGTGGTCGAGCGCGCGACGCGCCTGTTGGGCATTGATGAGCTCATGACCCAGCTCGCGGGGATGCTCTATGGCCTCCTTGACTGCCGTTTTGGTGATCTCATGGAAAACCACACGCTGTACGGTTTTGTCTTTGAGTAAGCCCTTCTCTTTGAGGTATTCAACCAGATGCCAGGAGATGGCTTCGCCTTCGCGATCCGGGTCAGTTGCGAGTAGTAGGGAGTCGGCTTTTTTGAGTGCTTTAACAATCGCGTTAACGTGTTTCTCGTTACGCTCAATCATTTCGTACTTCATCGCAAAGCCGTTGTCGGGATCGACGGCGCCGGTTTTACTCAGCAGATCGCGTACGTGTCCGTAGGACGCGAGCACCTTGTAATCTTTACCGAGGTACTTTTCGATGGTCTTGCCCTTGGCAGGCGATTCGACGATGACCAGGTGCTTACTCATTAAAGATTCGTTTAGTCCTGCTGATTAAATAAAGTCGTTCGATGCTGCG
>CALDUO010000244.1 GCA_937923745.1 uncultured Granulosicoccaceae bacterium | reverse complement strand
GTTTGGCCTGCCGTCCATTCGAAGCTCTGGTTGAGCAACTCTGTCACTGCCAGATCCAGCTCTGCAATTTCGCTGATCATCGCCCGGCAGATATTGGCATCCTGAACCGGTGCCGCACTAATTTCATCAAGGAAAAACGATCGTTGTCCATCCAGCGAATCAACTTGATCCCAGTCACCGTTGGATGCCGCGCCGTGCATACGCCGCATAATTGTCAGTAGGTCACCTAGATCCATAATTGAATTCTGTCTGCGCCCGGTGGGCATGTTGAACAAATAAAAACGTTATGTTCCTGCTATCGGAATAACCCGTTTTTAGTGAAGCGATGGCGCACGCTTAAAGTTCCCCGATCCAAACCACTTCACAATACAATGTGATCAGCGCTATGCTTACCCGTTTAGTCTTGCCACAAACAAAATATGACACTCATCGAGGAATTAAAGCTGCGAGGTATGGTGCAGGACATCATGCCGGGCACCGAAGAGCTGCTGGAGAAGGAGAGCGTCTCTGCCTACATTGGCGTTGATCCCACCGCAGACTCCCTGCACGTCGGAAATCTTGCCACGCTAATGCTGCTGGTTTATCTCAAACGTGACGGTCATCAACCTGTTGCACTGGTTGGTGGTGCCACCGGTATGGTTGGCGATCCGTCCGGTCGGAGCGAGGAACGCACGTTGCTGGATGAGGCGACCCTACAGCAGAACATTGAAGGGGTTCACCGTCAGCTTCAGGCCATTCTCGATATCCCGTCGACCGGCAAGGCCGATCTGCCCGTCAAAATGGTCAATAACTACGACTGGTTCAAAGACATGGGAACGCTGGAGTTCCTGCGCAAGATCGGCAAGCATCTGACCATTAACTATATGCTGGCCAAGGACTCGGTGAAAAGTCGTATTGATTCCGGACTCTCTTTTACAGAGTTCTCCTACCAGCTGATCCAGGGGTACGACTTTTGTCACCTGTACCAACATGAGGGCGTAAAGCTGCAAATGGGTGGCTCTGATCAATGGGGCAATATCACCGCTGGTACCGAACTGATTCGGCGTATCGCCGGTGGTGAGGCATTCGCATTTACGTGTCCATTGATCACCAAGGCCGATGGTTCCAAATTCGGTAAATCCGAAGGTGGCAATATTTGGCTGGATGCGAAAAAAACCAGTCCATACCGGTTTTATCAGTTTTGGCTCAATACCTCCGATGATGATGCAGCAGGTTTTATCAAACGTTTCACACTGATGGATCTTGACGACATCGAGTTGTTAATTGCGCGCCATAAAGAAGCTCCGCATCTTCGGGAACTGCAAAAAGCATTGGCCAAAGAAATTACTGTGCTGGTACATGGAATCGATGCGTTTGATCAGGCGGTTGTAGCCACTGAGATCATGTTTAAAGGCACGAAAGAACAACTCCAGACACTGGACGCTGCGCAATTGCTGGAAATTCTGGAAGGAGTGCCACAGTTCTCTGTGCCATCGGCCTTATTATCAGAGGGTGTTGACGTGATTGATTTACTCGGTAAGCACACACAGATACTGCCGTCAAAAAGCGAAGCGACGCGCAGTGTCAAACAGAACAGTATCAGTATTAATATGGAAAAGGTAACACTCGAACATCAAGTGTCTGATCGTGACTTGCTGAACGAGCGTTTTATACTGGTACAAAAAGGCAAAAAAAACCGCTACCTTGTGACTGTTGAATAAACGCGTGCCAAAGCCCGGTCGATAGCCGGGCTTCATAGTCAGCAAAGCCCTGCCACGAACTAACGTCACGCCCCACCTGCAACCGTGTCTTCAGACCTGGTGTCCGATGCCTGTCATTTGGCGAAAGTCTGCAACCGCTGCCTGTCAATAACCTCTGCGTTTAAAACTTGCGGTCATGTGACTCAATGCATGCCGGATAATCTGAGAACCACTTGGCACATGTTCTTCTGTGCCAGCGCAGATGCTGCACTGGTTCCTGTTTTGACTATCGTATAGTCGTCATCGCTGAAACGGTGTTTTATGGTAGCGGTGAAAGTCGATTCAATCAAAGACAGGGACAGGGACAGGGAGAGGGGTATGCGGCATTATCTGCGTGCGGCCAGCGACACAGGCCAAGCCTTTATAAAAGGAATTACCGGCAGCCATGCATTCGTCATTGGCGTGCTGATGGCAGGTGGCTGTGTTCAATCTCCGGTCTTGCCTGACGCTTCTGTTGCCAAGTTTTCCACCGCCGCTTCTTCATTTGCATCAACCCCTGCGTATGCAATAACTGACGCTTCTGCACTTCACCCGGCCATTCAAACCATCGCTAACGATTTTGTGAAAACGCTGCAGGCGTTGTTACCCCGACAACCGGCCACGTTTCAGGTGAGCGCGCACAGTCTGAATCATGCCACGGATGTGAATGACCCCATCACCCAACGCTTCTACCAGGCTGTTATTGCGTTGCTCGAAGAGCGCGGTATTGCATTGCAGCAAGTGTCGCATGACCAGGGGGCCTATACGCTGGCAGCTCGTGTATCACAGGTGCCCAATGACGACTCGACATTCCCGGTGACTGACATGTCTGGCATCTACGAATTGAGCGTAGGCCCATTAACATTGACCAGAGCGTATCGTCAGCAGGGTGATGTTGCCACGGCCGACGCTGTGTTTGCTGTGGAAGTGGTGACTGCATCCGGTGGTGGAGTTACCAGAGAGATTGCGGAGCAGGCAGTGCAGTTGGCATCCACTGATGCAGCATTGGATCTGCACCATATCAGTGTGGTCAGCGAAGGTGTCCGTCAATTTTTACCGGGTTCGACCGTACTGCCGAGAAGTCGATATGCAGTAGCGCCTGTGGTACTGAGTTTGGATGGGGCACGCCAGAGTATCGTTGACGACATGCCTGAAAGAACTGCCGTGAATACCTTTAAATTAAGCATTAATAATCTTTACTACACCAACGAAAGTAATTTTGTTGATGTACTTGACGGCTACCAGCCTGACACTGGCTCGGCATCTCAGCAGACGCTGGTGTTCAGCGACACCCGGATGGTGTTGTCGGATCAGCATCACGCCCAGTTAGTAACTTTATTGTCTGAATTTGATCCCTCGACCGATGTCATCACACTGCTCGGCAGCAGCACCGAGCCAACAGATTACCCGGATGGCAACAGAGGGTTGGCGATGGGCCGAAGCGCTCAGGTTGTCGATTATTTGCTGACAGCAGGTGTATCACGCACCCGTATCTATGAAGAAGGCTGTTGGGCGGGGCATGCGTTGAATGAACGTTATCCGCGCAGTGCAGTGATTGCCCGAATACACCGGAGAGTTTGATGAAATTGCCTGACACACCTCTGTGCACAGTAGGTTGCGCGCGAACCAACCGATGGATGTCCGTTATGCTGCTGGCGATCACGCTGGTGGCAGCATTGATAACCGGGGGTTGTGCAACGGTCCCTGCTACGCACACAGCCACTCAACACGATGATTTGGTGGCCACTGATCTTGTGAGTGCGATGATACAGCTCGACGAACTCGATCCCATCACAACAACCCTGCAATATTCTACGCCCGCCACAGCATTTGGTCGCTCGGTTATTGCAGGGCTTCGGCAGGCAGGGTACGGGTTGCAACGCGTTGACCTTGATCATGGCTCTGCCTACGTGTCGTACGCGATGCGCTATGCCGAAACCAACAGCGGAACTGTGACCGATTATCTGATTCAGGTTGGGGATATTGAGTTGCGTCGGGAGTACCGTATCAGCAACGGGCGTTTTTACCCGGCATCCCTGTTGTTTATCACCGGTGCCAGTGATACCTCTCAAGTGGTTATCGATCCGGCGTTGTTTACACAACAAGGTGGCGAGATGTCGTTCCTGTCGGGCGTGCAGTCCGCTCACACTTCATTGACCGGAATACGCGATATTGATCAAGCCCGGTCAGTACCTGCTGCCCGCGGAAAAATACCCACGTCATCCGAACGCATGGACGCGATCCGTGTTCGGCATACCTTGTCGTCATTAAACCGGTCGGCATCGAAGGCGCGTTTAGCACCGGTCAATCGTCAGGCATTGCAACAGTTGGTGCTGGTGCAGCCAACTGACAATCATCACTTTATCGGTATCAACAACAAACGCTCAATCCACACACTGTTGGAGGCATTCCGGCAGGGTGATGAGCTCGTGTTAACGGCGTGTTCTGCCGTGCGCAGCGAGACGGTTGATACGAATCAGTATCTGGTTCGCGTCAGTGAAGCTCTGTTGTATGCAGGTGTCGATCGAAACGCACTCCGGCAGAAGCCGTGTGTCGGTACAGGTTTATCGCAGGCCAGTCACCGGGCCATCGTGACCATTGTGCATCATCGGGTACAGGTGTAATGAAAGCCTTCAAGCGCATGAATAATGATCTGATCACAGTGACAGGGATCTTGGGGCAACGCCTTTTCCACAACGATCAACCGCGTCGCGCTTTTTTGCGTAACCTCGCGCTGTGTCTGACCTTGATTGGCGTGGCGGGACACTACTCGTTGGCGCAGGCTTCCGGCACCGTGGATGCGATAAACGAGCGTGGGCTGGTGCGATGTGGTGTGCCACAGACCATGCCGGGTTTTGCCGCAATAGACACGAATGATCGTTTGCAGGGTCTTAACGTAGACTATTGCAGGGCGGTTGCGGCGGCCACGTTGGGTGATGCGAATGCGGTGTCGCTGGTGCCTGTGTCATTGGCTGACAGTGCAGCGGCGCTGATGGTCAGCGATGTGGATGTGTTGGTACACCGTAACCCCTGGACACTGACGCAAGATGCCGAGGTTGGAGAATTTGTGGGGGTCCTGTTTCATGATGGGCAGGGTTTTTTGTCGAGGCGCAGTGACCACTTTCAGTCAGCACGGGAACTCGCCAATCGCTCGGTGTGCGTGACCCGTGGTAGCGAGGCGTTTGCCACTGCGTCGCAGTATTTTAAACAGTATCGCCTGTCGATCACGCTGAAAGACTACCGGTCGTGGGATCAAACTGTGGCTGCTTATCGTGCCGGAAAATGTACCGTACTGACAGCTGATCGCGCATTGTTGGCAATGACACGCAGCACGCTGGCGCAGCCTGACTCTCATGTTTTGTTGCCAGACATCCTATCAAAGGCGCCCTATGGTCCGATGGTGCGACACAGTGATACGGCGTGGGTTGATGTTACCCGCTGGGTACTGAACTGTTGGATCACCGCCGAAGAGCAGGGTATTGATCGTGCATCGGTGAATCGAGCCCTAAAAAGTCGGTTGCCACCGGTTCGCCATCTGCTCGGTCGTCAGGGTGATGCCGGTGGTGCTCTTGGCTTACCCAAAAACTGGTGTTACAACGTTATCGCTTTGGTGGGTCATTACGGCGAGTCCTATCAGCGGCACGTCGGTACAGACTCGACGTTGAATCTGCCGCGCGGTATTAATGCACTTTGGAACAATGGCGGCATCCTGTATGCCCCTCCGGTACGTTAACATCGTAACGGTCCATTAACACTGCAATATCCGCACAGGTTTCCATTCGTTATACTCGGGGTTTGCTCCGGGCGATAACAGCTAGTGAAACTTCAATCCATTAAAACCTGGGTGACCGTGCCACCGACCGGTATCGGTGGCGCCTTCTGGGTGTTTCTGAAAATTACCACTGACGACGGTATACACGGCGTTGGTGAAAGCTACGGTATCCCGGTGTCCGGTGATATTGCCTGTCGAATGATTGAAGATACCTTCGAACGATTTGTCGCAGGCACCGATCCGCATCAGATTGAAACGCTGTTTCGCCGGGTGTATTCCGCCGGTTTTACACAGCGGCCCGACGTGACCATGATGGCTGTGTTCAGCGGTATTGAAATGGCCATCTGGGACATCCTCGGCAAGGCGCACGATCAGCCGGTTTATAATTTGATAGGCGGCCGCTTTCATGAGCGCCTGCGCACGTATTCCTACCTCTATCCGACACAAGTCGACAGTAACGGTCAGCCACTGAATCCCGACGAAGACGTGTATCACGACGGTGATGCCGCTGCCAAATGTGCGTTGGATTATCTGGCGATGGGTTTTACTGCCATCAAGCAAGACCCGGCCGGACCCTATGGATTCCAGGGTGGCCGTGAGTTATCGCTGACAGAACTGTCGCGCACCGAGTACAACGTTAAATGTATACGTGAAGCCGTTGGCGACAGCGCCGATATTCTGGTCGGCACCCATGGTCAAATGACAACCTCCTCGGCAATTCGGTTGGCAAGGCGTTTGGAGCCGTATGATCCTCTGTGGTTCGAAGAGCCGTGCCCGCCTGATCAAATGACCGGTATCGGTAAGGTTGCTGCAGCGACGACGATTCCGGTCGCCACCGGCGAGCGACTGACCACCAAGCTCGAATTCCATCAGGCGCTTGAAGCCGGTGTGAGTATCGTGCAGCCAGATGTCGGTCGTAGTGGCGGTATTTGGGAGACCAAAAAAATTGCGATGCTGACAGAGCTGTATAACGCGCAGATCGCACCACACATCTACTGCGGCCCCATTGCGCATGCCGCTGCAGCACACGTCGGTTTTTCGAGCCCGTCTTTTTTATTGTTGGAGACTATCCTGACTGACTTTCACCAAGCAGTGCTGACGCAATCATTGGTGTGGGAGCAGGGGTATCTGCTGGCACCCGGGTCACCGGGGTTGGGTGTTGATATTGATGAGGCGTTTATAGAGGCGCATCCGTATCAAACCGGCGGACGTTTGCATCTTGAAATGTGTCAGACAGTATTGCCTTCTGACAACACCGCTACCATCACGGAGTTGCCGGAATAAACGCATCCGCCTGTCTGTTGCAGGCGTTCGCAATAAACTGCCAAAGACGCTGAGCCCCCGGTTAGTCCTTTAAAATGGACTACCTACAAGCCTTGCGCCAGAGATGATGTTCGGGGTGACTGTCGAGATACCTGTTTTTGTCTGTGGCCTGTCGTTTATAACATCGACGTGTTTCTGAAGCCGTTATCTTAAACCCTCACAAGGACACACCAGTCTATAAGGTAGAGCGCTGTATCCTTGCTGTCTCCCCGGGCCGTCTGGTACCCGGGTCATCCGGTGCCTAGGTCATCTGGTACCTAGGTCATTTGGTACTTGGGTCGTCTGGTACCCGGGTCGTCCGGTACTCGGGTCGTCCGCTCCCTAATACTTTTTTCGGGGTTGCTTTTGCCGGGTCTGCTAATGTCAGGCCTCTTCGAGTTGGGCTGCGCTCTTTGCTTTGCCGGCGCCCTGCGTCATCAGTGCGCCCATATGTGCTGCGGTATCGAGCATGCGGTTTGAGAAACCCCACTCGTTGTCGTACCAGCTCAACACACGAACAAAATCACCGCCCTGTACCTTGGTTTGATCAAGCGCCACGGTTGAAGATGCGGCGTCATGGTTAAAATCGATACTGACAAGGGGCTCTGACGAGACCGCCATAATATTCACAAGGTCACCATCACTGGCAGCTTTTGTTAGTGCTGCGTTCACTTCTTCTGCGGTCACGTCCCGCGACGCGGTAAAGGTTAGATCAACGACCGAGACATTGGGTGTGGGCACCCGAATTGCGGATCCGTCGAGTTTGCCCTTGAGTTGTGGCAATACATCACCCACCGCTTTGGCGGCACCGGTGGAGGTCGGAATCATCGACAGACCAGCGGCGCGAGCACGGTAGGGGTCACTGTGCACTGCATCCAGTGTGGGTTGGTCGCCGGTGAATGCATGAATGGTAGTCATATACCCTTTTAATATACCGAACTCACGATCCAGAATTTGTGCAACCGGTGCAAGGCAATTGGTGGTGCAGGATGCGTTTGACACGATGGTATCTTGCTGGCTGAGTGTCTGATGGTTTACGCCATACACAATGGTTTTGTCAGACTCTTTGCCCGGTGCCGAAATCAATACTTTGGATGAACCGTTTTTAAGATGCAGCGCTGCTTTATCGCGTGCGGTAAAAAAACCGGTGCACTCAAGGGCAATATCAACGTGTTGCCACGGCAGGTTTTCGGGTTCGCGGATGGAGGTCACAGTGATGTTACCGAAACCGATATTTATCCAGTTATCACCAAAGGTCACTTCGCCGTTGTAGCGTCCATGAACACTGTCGTTTTTGAACAGATGGGCCTGCATGCTGACCGGCGCCAGGTCATTGATCGCGACGACTTCAATATCCTTGCGGCCTGATTCGGCCAGTGCCCTCAGCACGTTTCTGCCAATTCGACCAAAACCGTTAATTGCGACTTTTGTAACCATAGTAAGTTTGAGCTCCTGCACGACTGAAATACGTGATGCACGCCACGTTTTATTACCTGATGCACACGACTGATTTAGGTAATAAAACAACACTTAAGTTCAGAACCACGAGGTTTAGTGACGTCGGGGTGCCGGGGCTGCAAAATATAGGTAGTAATAGTACAGGAACGAGGTGCTTCAGTCACGGTGCGCTGCGCGCAAAACCGGCTTGTTCGGGTGGGCGCGGTGCGACACTGCAGCGCCACGCGTTGCTCAGTCAGACAACGCTGCCAGGACCCGCGCCCAGCTTCTGATGCCCTTGTGGAAACTCTGCAGATTGTATTTCTCGTTGGGAGAATGAATCGCATCGTCATCCTGGCCAAAGCCAATCAGCATGCTGTCCATCTTGAGTATCGATTTGATGTGCCCGACAACCGGTATCGAGCCGCCGCCGCCGGTGAATACCGCAGCGTTGGGCCACTCGTCGGTCAGTGCCTGTCGCGCAAGATCAAAGGCCGGATCATCCAGTGACATGACGGTGGCAGCAGAGCCGTCTTTGGAGTGGTAGCTGGCTGTGCAATCCGGTGGCAAGCGCTCGGCAACATGGTCGCGGAAGGCTTGTCTGATTTTATCGGGGTCTTGTTGTCCCACCAGTCGGAAACTGATTTTGCACATTGCGCGTGACGGCAACACGGTTTTGAATCCCTCGCCGGTGTAGCCTGAATCAATGCCATTGATTTCGCAGGTCGGTCGCGCCCACATTTGCTCCAGTACTGAATAGTCTTTTTCGCCCGCCGGGGTGTCAAGGTCGACCTCGGCAAGAAAAGCCTGTCCGTCAAAACCGAGGGAGTCCCATTGTGTCTTGATCTCGGTCGGTATCGGTTCGACGCCATCATAAAAGCCTGGCAGTGTGACCCGACCCTGGTCATCGTGCAGATCGGCCAGGATACGTGTGAGCACCCGAGCCGGGTTCATAGCCGGTCCGCCGTAGAGCCCTGAATGCAGATCACGCGACGGGCCGGTTATGGTCAGTTCCTCACCGACCATGCCACGAAGCATGGTGGTGATGGATGGTGTGTCGGCATTCCACATACCGGTATCGCACACCAGCGCAAGATCAGCGGTGAGTAACTCACGGTGTTGTTCCATAAACGGAATCAGCGACGGGGAGCCGCTCTCCTCTTCGCCCTCAAAAAACAGCGTGATTCTGGCGGGCAGGCTGCCGGTAACCGCGTGCCAGGCCCGACACGCTTCGATGAAAGTCATCAGTTGTCCCTTGTCGTCAGCCGTGCCTCGCCCTCGAATAACCCGTCCGTTATCGGTGTCCTCAATGGCCGGTTCAAACGGTGGGCGATGCCACAGTGATAGAGGGTCAACCGGCTGCACATCGTAATGTCCGTAAAACAGGAAGTGCGGGCGGGTCTCAGCGGGGTGATATTTCGCGACCACCATCGGGTGACCCGGTGTCTGGTGTACATTGGCGTCGAAGCCAGTGCCGGATAGTTCGTCTACCAGCCATTGTGCCGCTTTTTGGCACTCGCCCTGAAACGCTGTGTCGGTAGAGATACTCTCGATTTTCAGTAATCCGAACAGCCGTTCAAGTGATTGGTCAATGTGTTGATCGATGTGCTCGAGCACATGCTCGATCACTGTCTCAGCGTCAGGGGACGCGTTTGATTCATTCATGCACGTTGGCTCCGGCTTGTCGGATGGTTGTTAACTCAGCATGAGTGCTCACGCTGATACCACAGTGGTTTGGTTTGTTTGGGTGATCTGCAGTCCGTCAAATCCGGGCACGACACCGTCAGGTAGATCGGTTTGCAGTGTCTGGTAGTCAAGATCACAATGCATGTTGGTCAGTATGGCTTGCGTTGGGCCGGTGGCTTTTATGAAGTCCAGCGCTTCATCAACATTAAAGTGGGTGGGGTGTGTCGTATAGCGCAGTGCATCGACCACCAGACAATCGAGGCCATTAACCACGCTGGCTGTCTGCGCGGATGCCAGTCGTTTCATATCCGGCAAATACGCGACCCGATCAATTCGAAAGCCCAACGCGTGAATGTCGCCATGTTCGACGAGGATAGGCTGCAGTGTCACAGAGCCACCGGCACCTTCGATGGTTATCGGGTTTGGATGGACAATACGTGTTTCGATACAAAAAGGCGGGTAGCTGCTGCCCGGTGCCTGGCGGAAACAGTAGCCGAACGATTGCATCACGGTGTCTGACGTATTGCTGTCCAAATAGACATCAATCGGTTTTTTTAACGTAATCGCCAGCTGGCGAAGGTCGTCAAGGCCAAAGATATGGTCAGCGTGCGGGTGTGTCAAAACCACCCCGTCGAGGTGAGTCACTTGCGCCGATAACAACTGTTCGCGCAGATCGGCACCGGCGTCGATCAGAATTGTGGTGGTGCCGGTCACAGTTTTCTGCTCAATCAGCACCGCACAGCGTCGTCGACGGTTTTTGGGTTCAGCGGGATCACACCGCCCCCAATCATTGCCGACGCGGGGCACGCCACCTGAGGAGCCGGTGCCGAGCAGTGTGATTGTGAGCGTGTTAGCCATATTCCTGAATTCTATCGTTTTCCAGTTGGGTGCGGGTGCGATTCATGCGCGCATGTTGATTTTTTGAGCCCTCGCTTCTAGCATACCGGAGTCTTTTGATGTCTTCCCCGTTATGACCCAATCTCGATTTTCCAGAGCTCACGGTATTGCCAGAGCTCTTGGTGTTACCAGAGCTCCCGGTATTGTCAGTCCGGCGACCCGTGCCAGACGATCTTTCCTGAAAAAATCAGCCGCTGTCGCTGTGCTTGGATCAGGAGCCGCAGCGATGCAGGGCAAGATGGGTCTCTTGGGGTCCGCGTTGGCAGCCCAGGGTGATTACGCGGACCTCAACGATTACCGGGCACTGGTCTGCGTGTTTCTGTACGGTGGCAGTGACAGCTTTAACATGTATCTGCCTGCCGACACCGGTTTGTACGACAGTTATACGCAATCACGTGGTGCATTGGCGATCAACCGCGATGCTGTGCTGTTTGGCGATGGCAGTGCGACGGATCCGATTGGGTTTCATCCTGCGTTGGCAGGTCTTCGGTCCCTGTACGATGCCGGTGACCTCTCGATCATCCAAAACGTGGGTAACCTCACCGAGCCGGTCACTCGCCAGCAATACATCGATGGCAACAGACTGGTGCCTGCTGATCTTTTTGCGCATAACCATCAACAGGAACAATGGCAAAAAGGATGGAGCAGCGTCTCGGCCTCGTTAGTCAGTGCAGGGTGGGGTGGACGTATCGCCGATTTGCTCGATGAGGCCAATCAGGGTGCAACGCTGCCACCAACGTTCTCGTTGGGCGGCTCAAATTTCTGGCAGCCCGGTGTATCGACATCACCCATCGCGATGAATGCCAACAATGGTTTGTCTTTATTGTCATTTCTCGACAGTCAGGCAGGTTCCGGCAATGTCGCCAGAGAAAACGCACTGGAGCAGATTCTGGCGTTGTCCAGTGATCATCCGTTACAGCAACATATCAACACCACCTTTTCGCGGGCAAAATCGGGTTCGCGTGCCATCCGTGGTGTGCTCAGTGATAACCCCGGTTTTGTCACAGAGCTTGATACCGGTAGCCGTTTGTCTCAGCAGCTGGCGATGGTAGCCCGCATGATTAAG
This sequence comes from uncultured Granulosicoccaceae bacterium, assembly GCA_937923745.1. Taxonomy (GTDB): domain Bacteria; phylum Pseudomonadota; class Gammaproteobacteria; order Granulosicoccales; family Granulosicoccaceae; genus CALDUO01. The sequence goes on along the minus strand of CALDUO010000244.1, from coordinate 476 downwards.
GGTCGTGACGAGCTCAAGATGAAACGGCAGTTGTTCTTTGTTGGTATGGGGGGCTGGGATACACATGATAACCAACAGGTGCGTTTGGAATTGCTGTTGGCAGAGCTAAACCGTAGCTTGGTTGATTTTCAGTCGTTGTTGGATGAGCTGGGTGTGCGCGACAGTGTCACAACGTTCACCGCCAGTGACTTTGGCAGAACACTGACGACTAACGGTGATGGCTCCGACCACGGTTGGGGCGGGCATCAAATTGTCATGGGTGGCGCGGTGGACGGTGGTCGTCTGATCGGTCATTCCCCAGACTATGTTACCGGCGGTGATTTTGATACCGGTGACAAGGGGCGGGTGATACCGTCGTTGTCCGTCAATCAATACGGTGCTGCGCTTGCGGGCTGGATGGGTCTGTCTCCTGCAGACCAGCAGATGGTTTTCCCGGATCTTGCGAACTTCGGATCTGACTGGTCCTTACCGGTATT